>CAVGPE010000051.1:0-4695 GCA_963631065.1 Ruminococcus bicirculans (ex Wegman et al. 2014) | reverse complement strand
GGTTTTGTCTTCTCCCTTCTGGTCGTGTTCCACGCATTCGAATGGACCAGCACCGAGACGGCTGAGACGACCTTCGTGGCCGAGACCATAGAGGTCGCTGAAGAGGAAATCATCCCTATCACCCAGGAGACCCCTCCGCCACCACCGGAAGTACCTAAGACAGTGGTTCTTTCCGACCAGATTGACATCGTTGACGATGACATTCAGGTAGAGGACAATATTCTCAATCTTGAGGACGACAGCAACCTCGGAGTCGAGATTATGGACTATGTGGAGGAAGTTCAGGAGGAAGTGATTGAGGAAGAAGCGATTCCGTTCCAGATTGTGGAGGTGAAGCCTACCTTCCAGGGCGGAGATGCCAACACCTTCTCAAAGTGGGTGGCGGCCAACCTCAACTATCCTGAAATCGCCAAGGAGAACGGCGTGAGCGGTCGTGTAATGCTCCAGTTCACCGTCAATCCTAACGGAACCATTTCAGACGTGAAGGTGCTCAGAGGCGTGGATGCGTCACTCGACAAGGAGGCCGTCCGCGTAGTATCAAGCTCTCCTAAATGGGAGCCGGGCCGCCAGAGAGACCGTGCGGTTAAGGTTACCTACACGTTCCCGGTTATCTTCCAGTTGAGATAATTTTTAGTAACACTATACTGAGGCTGTCCCGCAAAAAGGATGGCCTTTTTTTGATGAAATGAACAGCAGCAAAGAAGAAAAGGCGATATTCGTCGGAATCATCAGGCAGGGGGATGACGAGCGCAAGGTGATGGAATACCTTGAGGAACTCGAATTCCTCGCGGAGACTGCCGGCGCAACAGGAGACCGCAAATTCGTCCAGAGAGTGGACAAGCCGGAGAAATCCACCTACATAAGGAGCGGAAAACTTGAAGAAATAGCCCTCTACTGCGAAGAAAACGGAATAGACTATGTCATTTTCGATGACGAACTTACCGGTATGCAGCAGCGCAATATCGAGAAGATTATCAAGACTTCCGCCGTTATAGACAGGACCAGTCTGATACTCGAAATATTCTCGCAGCGCGCCAAGACAGCCTATGCCAAGATGCAGGTGGAACTCGCCCGCTACAATTATATGCTGCCGCGTCTCGCAGGTATGTGGACTCATCTTGAGAGACAGAGGGGAGGCGTGGGTATGCGCGGAGGAATGGGTGAGACGCAGATAGAAATAGACCGCCGCATAGTCCGCGAAAGGATAGCCCGGCTGAAAGAACAGCTCAAAAAGGTCGACAGACAGATGGCCACCCAGCGCGGCAACAGAGGACAGCTCGTAAGGCTTTCGCTTGTGGGATATACCAATGTCGGCAAATCCACTCTTATGAATCTTCTGGCCAAGTCGGACGTATTTGCGGAGAACAAGCTTTTCGCCACGCTCGACACCACGGTGAGAAAGGTCGTAATAGGCAATGTTCCGTTCCTTCTGAGCGACACCGTAGGATTTATCCGGAAACTCCCTACGCAGCTGATAGAGGCCTTTAAAAGCACCCTTGACGAGGTGCGGGAGGCCGATGTCCTGATACACGTTGTGGATGTGTCGCATCCCGACTACGAAGAGCAGCTGGAAGTGGTGGAGAAGACCCTGAAAGACATCTCCGCAGCGGATAAGCCGGTATATCTTGTATTCAACAAGACGGATGCCTACACATATGAAGAATATGACGAATTCTCCCTCGAACCTAAGTCAGACAGGAATCTTACGCTCGACGAGGTCAAATACAAGTGGATCAACGACAGGAAAGTCCCCTGCATATTCATCTCGGCCCTAAAGAAGGAAGGAATAGAAAAGCTTAAGGACGATATATACAAGATGGTGGCGGAAATCCACGCTGGACGCTACCCTTTCAATAATTTCCTGTGGTAAAAACAAAAGAAAGGATGGCTTTCGAAAGCCATCCTTTCTTAATTATGAAGACCTTTGGTCTCAGTCTGAGAACTTTGCCTTGAGGAACTCCCTGTTGAGACGGGCTATATGAGCCACTGTTATGCCCTTAGGACACTCCAGCTCGCAGGCGCGGGTGTTGGTGCAGTTGCCGAATCCCAGTTCGTCCATCTTGGCCACCATAGCCTTCGCCCTCTTAGCCGCCTCCGGACGTCCCTGCGGAAGCAGGGCGAGGGAACTTACCCTTGCCGCCACGAAGAGCATAGCCGAACCGTTCTTACAGGTGGCCACGCAAGCTCCGCATCCGACGCAGGCCGCGGCATCCATACTCTCCTCGGCCTTGTCGTGAGGGATGAGTATATTGTTGGCGTCCTGGGCCGCTCCGGTCCTCACGGAAATGAATCCTCCGGCCTGAAGTATCTTGTCGAAAGCCCTGCGGTCCACCACAAGGTCCTTTATCACAGGAAAAGCTGCACTCCTCCACGGCTCCACGGTAATGGTGGCCCCGTCCTTGAAATGTCTCATAAAGAGCTGGCAGGTTGTCACGTGGTCGTCCGGACCGTGCGCCCTTCCGTCAATATAGAGCGAGCAGGCGCCGCATATTCCTTCGCGGCAGTCGTGGTCGAAAGATACCGGGCCGCTGCTCTGACAGCCTCTCTCCACCGCTACAGGGTCGCATCCCTCGCGGATAAGCTGTTCGTTGAGTATATCGAGCATCTCAAGGAAGGAAGCGTCCTCCTCAATACCTGAGATATGGTAAGTTTCAAAATGGCCTTTGGCCTTGGCGTTCTTCTGACGCCATATCTTCAAATTGAATTCCATCTCGTTTAGAAGTTGTTTTGTTCCTAGTCCTTGTAGTTACGCGTGGCGACCTTTATGAATTCGTACTTGAGAGGTTCCTTATGGAGTTCAGGCTCAACGCCTTCACCCTTGTACTCCCAAGCGGCCACATACATATAGTTCTCATCGTCGCGCTTGGCCTCCCCTTCCTCGGTCTGGCTTTCGATACGGAAATGGCCTCCGCAGGATTCGTTCCTGTTGAGAGCGTCACGGGCCATAAGCTCGCCTATCTCGAAGAAGTCCTCAAGCCTGAGAGCCTTCTCAAGCTCCTGATTGAACTCGAACTGGCTTCCCGGAACTTTCACGTTGGAGTAGAAGTCCTTCTTGAGCGCGGAGATTTCCTTGATAGCCTTCTTGAGACCTTCGGCATCGCGGGCCATACCCACATATTCCCACATTATATTGCCGAGCTTCTTGTGGATGGAATCCACAGTCTTCTTTCCGTTGATGGAGAAAAGCCTGTCTATGCGGGCCTGTACGGCCTTTTCTGCATCTATTAATTCCTTTGTTTCCACATCCGTCTTAGGCTCGGCGAACTTCTTGGAGAGATAGTCGCCGATGGTGACAGGAAGTATGAAATATCCGTCGGCGAGACCCTGCATAAGCGCGGAAGCTCCGAGACGGTTGCCGCCGTGATCGGAGAAGTTGGCCTCTCCTATGGCGAAAAGCCCCGGTATGGTGGTCTGGAGGTCATAATCGACCCATATTCCTCCCATAGTATAGTGGATTGCCGGATATATCATCATAGGCTCCTTCCACGGAGAAGAGGCGGTAATCTTCTCGTACATATCGAAGAGGTTGCCGTATCGCTCCGCAACCCTCTGATGGCCGAGACGGTTTATCGCATCGGAAAAGTCGAGGAAAACGGCCTTTCCTGTCTCGTTCACGCCGAAGCCCGCGTCGCACCTCTCCTTGGCAGCACGCGAAGCGACGTCACGCGGCACAAGATTGCCGAATGCCGGATAACGGCGCTCGAGATAGTAGTCACGGTCTTCTTCCGGAATCTGCGACGGGGCTATCTCGTGCTTGCGGAGCTTCTTCACGTCCTCCATCTTCTTAGGCACCCAGATGCGTCCGTCGTTTCTCAGGGACTCGCTCATAAGGGTGAGCTTGCACTGCTGGTCTCCGTGTACCGGAATACAGGTAGGGTGTATCTGTGCGAAGCAAGGATTGGCGAAATACGCCCCCTTCTTATAGCACTGGAGAGCGGCTGAACCGTTGCTGTTCATAGCATTGGTGGAAAGGAAGTATGTATTTCCGTAACCTCCGGTGGCTATCACAACGGCGTGCGCGCCGAACCTTTCGAGCTGTCCGGTCACAAGATTGCGGGCTATGATGCCCTTGGCCTGTCCGTTCACAATCACGAGGTCGAGCATCTCGTGACGAGGATAAGACTTGACGCTGCCTGCCGCAATCTCCTTATTGAGAGAAGCATACGCGCCGAGAAGCAGCTGCTGTCCGGTTTGTCCCCTCGCATAGAAGGTACGGCTTACCTGCACTCCTCCGAAAGAACGGTTGGCGAGGTATCCGCCGTATTCACGCGCGAAAGGAATACCCTGGGCCACGCACTGGTCGATGATGGCCGCGCTGACTTCCGCGAGACGGTAGACATTGGCTTCACGGCTGCGGTAGTCACCGCCCTTGATGGTGTCGTAGAACAGACGGTAGACGGAATCGTTGTCGTTCTGGTAGTTCTTGGCGGCATTGATTCCTCCCTGGGCCGCGATGGAGTGTGCGCGGCGTGGAGAATCGCTGATACAGAAAATTTTGACATTGTAACCGAGTTCACCGAGGGAGGCGGCTGCGGATGCACCTCCGAGTCCGGTGCCTACCACGATGATTTCAAGCTTCCTCTTGTTGTTGGGGCTCACGAGATGGATTTCGGACTTTCTCCTCGTCCATTTGCTTTCGAGCGGCCCCTCAGGGATTTTAGAAATTAACTTTTCAGACATTGTAAGTATATTATG
>CAVGPE010000050.1:0-4223 GCA_963631065.1 Ruminococcus bicirculans (ex Wegman et al. 2014) | reverse complement strand
CCGAGAAGATATATTCCTATGTCAACAACATCAACACCATAGAAGGCGGAACCCACCTGCAGGGCTTCAAGATGGGACTCAGCCGTTCGCTCAAGCAGTATGCCGAGAAGAACAAACTCCTCGACAAGTTCAAGGGCGAACTCGCTCCGGAAGACTTCCGCGAGGGTCTGACTGCCGTAATATCCGTAAAGGTGGCCGAACCGCAGTTCGAGGGCCAGACCAAGACCAAGCTGGGCAATACAGAAGTGACTTCCGCCGTGTCCCAGGCGACTTCCGGTGCGATGGAGGTGTATCTTGAGGAGCATCCTAAGGAGGCGAAGATGATCATCGAGAAAATCGTCCTTGCCGCCACTGCCCGTGCGGCTGCGCGGAAGGCGAGGGAAATGGTTCAGCGCAAGGGCTTTATGAGCGGCGGCGGAATGCCGGGCAAGCTGGCTGACTGCTCCAACAGGGACCCGGAGAAGTGCGAGCTCTTCCTCGTCGAGGGAGATTCCGCAGGCGGTACGGCCAAGCAGGGCCGCGACCGCGAGACACAGGCCATACTTCCGCTGAGGGGCAAGATTCTGAACGTCGAGAAGGCTTCCGGCGACAGGGCCTTCGACTCCGAGGAGATACGCAACATCTACACCGCTCTCGGCGTGACCGTGGCTCAGGAGGACGAGACCGGGGAGAAGCATATGGACCTGAGCAAGCTGCGCTACCATAAGATAGTGATAATGACGGATGCCGATGTCGACGGCTCGCATATCGCCTGCCTGATACTGACATTCTTCTTCCGCTATATGTTCGACCTCATCAAGAACGGCTATGTCTATCTGGCCACTCCTCCGCTCTATCTCGTCAAGAGGGGCAAAGAGGAGGTGTACTGCTGGACGGAGCAGCAGCGCGAGGAGGCGGCCCTCGCTCTCGGCAAGGGTTCCGACAAGGGCTATACCGTGCAGCGCTACAAGGGTCTGGGCGAGATGTCCGACGAGCAGCTCTGGGACACCACTATGAACCCGGCCAAGAGACGTCTGCGCAAGATTACCATCGACAACGCGGCTCAGGCCGAACGCACCTTCTCTATGCTGATGGGGGACGACGTGCCGCCTCGCCGCCAGTTCATCGAGGAGAACGCGCACTACGCCAAGATTGACGCATAACCTACAGGAAGCAACGACTCTACGATGGACAGACTCTCCCGGCTTAAGACAGTAATTCCTCTCGTCATCGTGTTCGCCGTGGTATTCGCGGCCCTGCCGAGAACTTCCAAGTTCCCCTACGACTACCGAAAGGGGAGGGTATGGAAGTACGAGACCCTGTTCGCGGAGTTCGACTTTCCCGTGTATAAGACTGCGGACCAGCTGCGCGAGGAACGCGGCGCAGCCTCTTCGGACATCGTCCCGTACTACAAGTACTCGGAGGAAATCGCCAACAAGAACATAGGCGCCGCGGCCTCTCTCGACCTCGGAAGTCTGAGGAGTGCCGTGGCCGCCGGGATGCGCTCCATATATAATAAAGGTGTAATCGCGGATGAGGAGGTGCGTCAGAAGGACGGCGTGCCGATATCCGGGGTGATATACCTTCAGAAGGACAAGCGGGCCTACAAGATGCCTTCCACCGAAGTCTATTGCCGCACGGACGCTATTTCCAAGCTGCTTGCCGACCTGGGCGGCGTGAGCGAGGTCAATCTCGACTCTCTCTTCAGGGTGAGCGGGGTATATGACATCATCGTCCCCAACGTCATCTATGATGCGCAGACGACGGAACTCGTGAATTCCGACTCCGCCGGCAGCATCTCTCCCACCTCCGGCTATGTCTCCGCCGGACAGGTGATAGTGTCCAAGGGCGAGATAGTGACTTCGGAGATTGAGCAGATGCTGGATTCGTACAAGAGGGAATTCGAGGCCAATGTCGGGTATATAGGCCCGATGGCCCTGCTGCTGCTCGGCAACTTCATCATCGCCGCGGCCGTGACCCTGCTGCTCTTCTTCACCATACGCTTCAGCTGTCCGGAAGTTTTCGCGGACACGCGCTATCCTTATATCGTATTGGTGTTCCTCATAGGGGCGATAGCGGCGCTTGTCGTGTCGAGGGTGAATGCGGAACTGCTTTATTTCGTGCCGTTCACGCTGGTCGCGCTGATGCTCCAGGCCTTTATGGAACCGCGCGAAATCGCTCCCGTCTATCTGGCTTCGCTGACACCGATGATGATTTCCTCCGATACGGGGGCCATGCTTTTCGTGATGTATGCTGTGGCCGGACTTGTGATGATATTCATCTTCAAGCATTTCCAACAGGGATGGAGGCAGTTCGTGGCCGCGATGATCACCTTCGCCGTCCTCGCCTGCATCTATCTGGGCTTCCGGGCTGCGGATGCGGTGTCGGGGGAGGTGTGGGGCGTGCTGATCGCGCTTTTCGCCGGATCCCTGCTCACGGTCGCCGGCTACCCGCTCGTCTATCTTTTCGAGAGAATATTCAACCTTGTCTCCAATGCCAGGCTCATCGAGCTCTGCGACACGTCCAATCCGCTGATACGCACCCTTGAGCAGAAAGCTCCGGGTACTTTCCAACATTCGCTGCAGGTGATGAATATGGCGGATGCGGTGGCGAGGGCGGTACATATCAATCCGGACCTCATCCGGGCCGGTGCGCTCTACCACGATATAGGCAAGACCCCCAATCCGCAGTGCTTCGTGGAGAACGAGTCGCTGCTCAATAAGGACGAGTCTCAGAAATACCACTCAGGCCTCACGCCGCTCCAGAGTGCGCACGACATCAAGCGGCACGTGACCGACGGCATAGAGATAGCCCAGAAGAACCGTATGCCGCAGCAGATAGTGGACTTCATCGCCACCCATCACGGCACGACAGTCGTACGCTTCTTCTACAACAAGTTCCTCAAGGAGGGCGGGGACCCGGCTATGGAGTCGGAGTTCCGTTACGACGGGCGCAAGCCGGTGACCAAGGCCCAGATAGTGCTGATGCTCTGCGACAGCATCGAGGCGGCGTCGAGGACCATAGGGGAGAATACCCCGAAGGCCTATTCCGACTTTGTGGAGGGCATCGTGTCCGGCAAGATGGAGGAGGGCCAGTTCGACAATGCCGAGATCACCATCAGCGAACTCAAAACGGTCAAGGAGACCCTCAAGCAGTATCTGGCCCAGCTCAATCACGAGCGCATAGCCTATCCCAAGCGCAAAGCGAACAAAAAATAATCACGAAACCATATTATGAAAGTATTACAGAACAACATCGACGAGCTCAATCTGGAGCTTACAGTGGAGATTGAAGCCGCCGACTATGCGGAGATTTTAAGGAAAAGGCTCGCGGAGTGCAGGCGCAACGCCGACTTCAAGGGCTTCAGGAAAGGAATGGTTCCGCTCTCTATGATACAGCGCGTCTATGGCGAGCAGTGTCTTGTCGAGGCTGTCAACCAGGTGATTTCCAAGGCTCTGGACGAGCATATCTCTGAAGGCAAGCTGCATCTTCTCGGCGAGCCGCTCGCTTCTGAGAAGCAGGCCGAGATTGAGTGGAAGGCCGGCAACGACTTCACTTTCGTCTTCGACGCGGCCCTCTCTCCGAAGGTGGAGCTTGAGGTGGAGAAGAGCGACACCGTCCCTTCCTACAACATATCCGTAGCCGCCAAGGACAAGACCTCTATGGCCGAGAGCCTCAAGAAGTACTACGAGGAGAAGAAGGAGGAGAAGTCCGATGAGGAGATAGACAAGGAGGTCTCCGAGCGTCTTGAGACCCAGTACAGGAACGAGGCCGAGTGGAGGCTGTCCAAGGACATACGCGACTATTTTGTGGAGAAGGCCGGTCTCAGCCTGCCTGAGGCTTTCCTCAAGAGGTGGCTTGTCGCCGCCAACGGGGGCAAGGTGAGCGCGGAGGACGTGGAGAAGGAGTTCCCGGGATTCGCTGCGGATTTCAAGTGGCAGCTTGTCAGGGGATATCTGATGGACAAGTTCGGATTCAAGGTCGAGGAGGCCGACATCCGCGAGGCCGCCTCATCCTATGTCAGGTATCAGTATGCTATGTACGGCATAGGCAATGTGCCTGACGAAATGGTGGACGAGGCCGTTGTGAATGTGCTGAAGGACCGCAAGCAGGTGGAGCGTCTGGTCGAGCAGGTCGAGGACCGCAAGGTTATGGACAAGCTCAAGGAGGAGATTACCCTCAAGCCGACCAAAATCACCTCCGCGAAGTTCCGCGAGCTGAAGTAGGGGACGGTGTCCCGCTTC
>CAVGPE010000049.1:0-4810 GCA_963631065.1 Ruminococcus bicirculans (ex Wegman et al. 2014) | reverse complement strand
GTGCCTACATTCAATATCAGCCGCGATAAGCTCCCGATAGGCATCCTTGACGCCCTCGCGGTGGAGACTTCCGTATTCCAGTCCAAGGGCGAGGCCCGCAAGATGATACAGCAGAACGGTTTCAGTCTCAACAAGGAGAAGATGGCGGACATCTCCCGCTCCCTTACCGAGGATGACATCATAGACGGCAAGTATATACTTGTCCAGAAGGGCAAGAAGGACTATTATATAATAATCGTCAATGGATAGGCCGGCAAGCAAGAGGCAGCTTCAGGTCGCCCGCGAACTTCAGCGCGACCTCGCGGAAATCATACGCCGCAGGGGGATGGCGGCCTATGGAGGCTGTCTTGTGACTGTCAGCGAGGTGAGGGTGAGTCCCGATCTGGGCATTGCCAAGGTCTATGTGAGCATCTTCCCTTCCGACAAGGCCTCGGCGGCCCTCTCCGCTCTGGAGGAGGACAGGCGCGCCATACGCGGGGAGCTCGGCCGCAAGGTCGCCTCGCAGCTGCGCATAGTTCCCGAGATAGACTTCTATCAGGACACTACGCTGGATTATGTGGAACACATAGATGAACTGCTCAGGAAGTAGTAGTTGGATACAGGACTGTTCATAGCCTTCCGCTATCTGTTTGCGAAGAAGTCTCACAACGTGATAAACGTGATTTCCGCAATCAGCGCGGTCGGCATAGCCGTCGGCGCGGCCGCGCTGGTGCTGATACTCTCCGTCTATAACGGCTTTGACCGCATCATCAGGGACAACATCTCCGACCTCACGCCGGACATACTGATAAGCTCTTCCGGCGGCGGATTTTTCGTCCCGGAGGGGGCGGTGTTCGAGGGGATACTTGAGGATGGGCGCATAGGCAGCGTGTCTTCCGTGCTGGAGGCGGACGTACTCGTCTCCTACGGCGGGAAGCAGAGCGCCGCAAGGGCGAAGGGAGTGGACAGGGTCTATGAGGAGGAGTCGCCTCTCGCCTCGCATATCAGCTCGGGCGAGTTCTCCCTCCACCGGGGAGACGTTCCGCTCGCCTCCGTGGGTTCGGGGCTGGCCTACGAGATGGGTATCAGTCCCCGTTTTCTCGAAAAGATACGGCTGTATTATCCGAAGAGTTCCGGGGGCAGTCCGCTGCTGGGGCCTTCCTCTGCGCTGGGAAGCGTGTCCCTTGTGCCGGGAAGCATCTTCAGCGTGGGGTCGGGGAGTGACGCTTCGCTGATGATAGTGCCGCTGGAGCTTATGCGCGGGCTTGTCGGCTGCTCCGACGGGGAGGTGTCCGGGGTGGAACTGCGCCTGTACGACGCTTCGCAGACCGATGCCGTCCTCAGAGAGTTGTCCGAGGGCCTCGGCCCGGAGTTTTCAGTGCGTGACCGGTATATGCAGAACAGCTCCCTCTACCGGATGATGAAATACGAGAAGCTTGCCGTGTTCCTTATTCTGATATTCGTGGTCATCATCGTGGCGTTCAATATCTTCGGCTCGCTTTCGATGCTCATCATCGAGAAGCGTGAGGATATCGGCATACTGAGCGCGATGGGCGCGAAGAGTTCGATGCTGCGGCGCATTTTCCTGCTCGAAGGCTGGATGATTTCGCTGCTCGGCCTCTCCGCAGGACTCGTGGCCGGGGTCGGCCTCGCCCTGCTTCAGCAGCATTACGGTCTCATCAAGATGCCTCAGGGATTCTTCGTCACGGCCTATCCGGTCGAACTACAGGCCTCCGACGTGGTTCTTACCGCCGCGGCAGTCGCCCTGATTGGGTTCGCGGTGGCGTTTTTCTCCTCCTCGAGGCTCGCCGGGGGTCAAAAAACGCTCATAAGCGGGCAATAATCGTTCAAACGCGCAAAAACTTCACCCGCGCCGCCGTATTGTTGCGGTTTAATCGCTATATTTACTTCTGCCCGGTGACGCGCCTTCACGGAAATGGCCGCTTCACCGCAGAGGACGACATAATCAATCAATACGACAGATATGAAGCATCTTTCCATTTTACTGGCGGCAGGCATAGGCGCGGCCCTTGTCATCTCCTGCGGCGGGCGTACCGGAGGGCAGGCGATGAAGGTCGCGGACTCGCCGCTCTATATCGACCCCGTGTATAACGGCTCGACCGACCCGACGGTCTGCTACAACCCGAATACGCGCACGTATTTTATGTACTATACCAGCCGCCGCTCCAATGTGGAGGGTCTGGACGGCATTGAGTCGATACACGGCACACCCATCGGGATAGCCGAATCAAGGGACGGCGGCGCTTCCTGGTCATATGTCTGTGACGCGGACATCGATTACGCTCCCGATGCCGGAGCCACCTACTGGGCGCCGGAAGTGATTTATCACGAGGGCCTCTTCCATATGTATCTGACATATGTCCCGGGCATATTCAAGGATTGGAACCATCCGCGCGACATTGTCCACCTCACCAGTGCGGACGGCGTGTCCTGGCATACCGAGTCCGTCCTCGAACTCGCGGTGAGAAAAGTGATTGACGCGTGTGTCTCGATGCTTCCCGACGGGACGTGGCGTATGTGGTACAATAACGAATCGGACGGGAAAACCATCTTCTATGCGGACAGCAGGGACCTCTACAACTGGGAGGACAAGGGGAAGGTGAACTCTATAGTCACCAAGGGCGAGGGGCCGAACGTCTTCACGCTCAACGGCACGACCTATATGATTGTCGACGAGTGGAAGGGGCTTTCCGTCTTCACTACGGACGACTACCTGACCTGGGTCAAGCAGGAGGGAAGATATCTGGTTGACGGACAGGACGGGCAGGACAGAGGCAACCACGCGGATGTGGAGGTCGTGGACGGCCACGCTTATATGTTCTATTTCAGCGGCATCCGCGAGGCTGACCCGGCGACGGGCAATCCTGTCCGCAAGAGGGGTTCCGCCGTCTATGTGACGGAACTCAAGGTCGATGGCGACGGACGCCTGTGCTGCGACACGACCGAACCCTGCCCGATAAACCTGATGGCTGACAAGCCCGAACAGGAGTACGATGTCCCTATCGCCGACATCCGGTGTTCTGACCCTTTCATCCTCGCCGATGAGGAAGACAAGACATACTATATGTTCTCCACCGGAGGGGGCGGGCGGGTAATGAGCCGCGCCAGCAAGGACCTGGAACACTGGACAAGGCCATACGTGGTGATGGATTTCCCGACCGGACACTGGGCCGGGCCGCACGCCGCCAGCTGGGCGTCGGAATGCCATCTGTACAAGGGAAAGTACTATCTGTTCACGACATCGCACACTCAGAAGGCCATGGCGGTTGTCCCGGGAAGGGGAGAGATTCCTCATCGCGCGACTCAGATTTATGTGTCGGACAGCCCTCGCGGTCCGTTCCGCGACTTCACGGGCAACAAGGCCCACACTCCCGAAGACTGGGCCGCACTTGACGGAACCCTCTATGTGGAGGATGGCGTACCGTATATGGTTTTCTGCCACGAATGGCTGCAGACCGTCGACGGCACGATGGATCTCGTCCGCCTTCCGGACGATCTGGGCATCCCGACCGGAAGGCCGGAGCTGCTGTTCAAGGCTTCTGATGCGGAATGGTCCGGGGAGATGCTTGAACTCCGTAACAAGACCAACGGACTGGACATAGGCGGATATGTCACTGACGGGCCGTGGCTTTTCCGCACCGGGACAGGCCGTCTCGGTATGCTCTGGTCATCGTGGTACAGGCACGATACATATGCGATAGGAGCCGCATATTCCGTCTCCGGGAAAATCGCCGGCCCGTGGGTTCAGGAGAAAGAGCCTCTTGATGGGACGAACTGCGGCCACGGAATGCTGTTCAGGACTTTTGACGGGAAGACGAAACTGTGTATGCACTATGTCGACCCCGATGATGAAAGGCCGTTCAGAAAACCTGTCATCAAGGATGTCGACCTTTCCGGCGACCGCATCGTAATAAAGAAATAGGGTTTCACAGATATGAATACAAGAAAATGCATTATCCTGCTGATGTCAATCATCGCGCTCTGCTCGTGCCGGCAGGGCGAGCTGAGACATCGCTTTGATTCGTCGAAAGACATCGACTTCCACGAATTCTCCATCAGGGAACTCGGACTTGCGGACACCGGGAACTGGGAGCCGTACAAGTATATGATTCTTGAAATCCGCTCCTCCACGGCGCAGCGTTTCCTCTTGGGGATAGACACTGACAACGGCCTCCACGAGAAACGGACTCATGTGCTTCCCCAGGCTTGGGTGAAACTCTGCATTCCTCTTGAGTATTACCGGGAGAAACCGAAGCCGTCCAACGATCTTGCCGCCACCGTGAACAAGCCTCAGAACGGGGTCGGATTCCAGCACATAGAGGGTGGGAGCGTAGGTCCGCTCACCGGAGTCAAAGGGCTGAGTATCAAATACTACACACCGCTCGACAACCCTGTGGTGCAAATCCGCTCCTTCAGGCTTTCAAACGAATATGAGACCCCGTCATATCTTGGCGACACCCCTTATGTCGACGAGTTCGGGCAGTGGGCCGAGGGTGAATTCCAAGGCAAGGCGCACTCTATGGAGGAACTCCAGGCCGTCTGGAACGCGGAGAATCAGAGTATAGGCGGCGAGACCCTGCAAAGGTCACGATTCGGAGGATTCCTGGAGAAAAATGTCGGCGGGTCAGGATTCTTCCGGGTGAAGAAGATTGACGGACGCTGGTGGTTTGTGGATCCGGACGGATATCTTTTCCTTTCCGTCAGCGGCGGCGGCCCTACAGCCGGTGGCGGCGGAGATGCGGCCAGGCGGGAGGGCCTCGAAAATATGTTCGCGGCATATCCGCCGGAGACCCTGTCCCCGGCATATGGC
>CAVGPE010000048.1:0-4273 GCA_963631065.1 Ruminococcus bicirculans (ex Wegman et al. 2014) | reverse complement strand
GTTCAAGGGCAAGGAAATGGCCCTCGCTATGGGACTTGAGATGGCCATCGCCCGACTCGGCGTGTTCGGCGTGATGTGGATTGCGCCGCTCATCTCCGCGAAGTTCGACGGCTCCGTACTGGCTCCGCTCGGATTCTGTGGTGCGCTGCTGGTCATCGGTCTTGTCAACTTCATCATCTTCGGAGTGATAGACCGCAAGTTCGACGACCAGCTCGTGGAGGAGGGACTCGCCACGGAGGAGAAATCCCCGGAGGACGAGTTCCACGTCAGCGACCTCGGCGCAATCTTCAAGAGCAAGATGTTCTGGATTGTGGCCCTGCTCTGTGTGCTTTATTACAGCGCGATTTTCCCGTTCCAGAGATACGCGACCAACTTTCTGGAGGAGACGCTCCACACTGATGCGGCCTCCGCCGCGCAGCTGTTCAGCTGCTTCCCTGTCCTGGCGATGTTCCTCACCCCGGTCCTCGGCATCTTCCTCGACCGGTTCGGCAAGGGGGCTTCGATGCTTATGGCCGGTTCCGTGATAATGGTCGCCTGCCACCTCTGCTTCGCGTTTCTGCTCCCGGCCTTCCCGAGCAAGGCGTTCGCCCTGGTGCTGATTGTAGTGCTGGGTGTCAGCTTCTCGCTCGTGCCTGCGGCCCTCTGGCCGTCCGTGCCTAAGATTATCGACGAGAAGATTCTGGGCAGCGCATACTGCCTCATCTTCTGGGTGCAGAACATAGGTCTCTGCCTCGTGCCTATGCTCATCGGCTCGCTCCGCCAGTCGACCGGCGGCTACACCGTGCCGATGATTGTGTTCGCAAGCTTCGGAGTGCTCGCATTCATCCTCAGCATCTATCTCAAGGCCGAGGACAGGCGCAAGGGCTACGGACTGGAGCTTCCTAACATCAGGAAATAATCCGCCCCCGGAAGGAGGTGTCTGCAAAATGGCAATGATAAACGGAAAAACCGGCGGCAGTGCCGCGTGCCGGATAGCGCTCATCTGTCTGATGGTGCCGATGTTCGCGTCGTATTTTTTCGACGATATGTTCTCGACGCTCTCTCAGATATTCCAGCATCCGGAGTGTCTTGAACTCGGCTGGGACAGCGCCGACTACGGCTTTTATGCCGGCGGATACAGTTTCCTCTGCGTCTGCGGCGGGCTGATTGTCTGCGGGGTGCTGCTGGACATATTCGGAGTCCGCACTGTCGGGTCGGTGTTCGTCGGGCTGATGGCCCTCGGGGCCGCGACCGTGTTCTTCGCCCTCCGTTCAGGTCTGCCGGCCCGGACTTCCCTGGCCGTGGCATACGGCGGATGTATGGTGTTCGGTCTGGGCAGCGAAATCGCCGGGGTCGCCGTGACCCGCTCCATAGCCAAATGGTTCAAGGGGCGCAACGTGGCGTTCGCGATGGGGGCGCAGGTGGCGGTCGCGAGACTCGGCACGGCGGCGGCATTCATCCTGTCCCCGATACTTGTCGCGCAGAAGGCTCCCGGCGAGGTCTATACGCTTGCGGAGACCTCCCGCCCCGCGGCATTGGGACTTGTCCTGATATTGCTCGGGGTGCTGCTGTGGGGCGTATTCGTCGCCATGGACGCGCGCTTTGACAGGGAGAGGGGCGTCAGCGGCGGCAGAGGAAGCGTCCGGGAGGAGGACAAGTTCAAATTTTCCGACATCCTCAGGCTTCTAACCAACCCGCGCTTCGTGATGATTTCCCTGCTCTGCGTATTCTTTTACTGCTGCATCATCTCGTTCAAGAAGTTCGGCACTTCGATTGTGATTCCGCGTTTCGGGATGGATATCGACAGCGCGAAGTGGGTGATTTCGATGATACCATTCTTTACCGTGGTGTTCACTCCCCTCTTCGGGGCGCTGGTGGACAGGCTCGGAAAGGCCACGCTGTGGATGATTCTCGGATCCGCGATGGTGCTTGCCGCACATCTGCTGCTGCGCTTCGCACCGCAGGGCGTGCCGTTCTGGGGATACTTCTCGATAGCCGTACTAGGAGTGGGATACTCGCTCGTGCCGTCCGCGATGTGGCCGTCCGTGCCGAAGATAGTGCCGGAGCGCAACCTCGGAACGGCCTACTCTATGATATACTGGATTCAGAATATGGGGATGCTGCTCGTGCCGATATTCGTAGGCCGCATATTCCGCAGTTTCGAAGGGGTGGAAGCCGCCGGGAGAGCCGAGTACATATTCATCGGACTCGGAGTCCTGGCCTGCTGTGTGGCCGCACTCCTCACGCGTTCGTCCCGCAGCCACCCCGAGCTCGCCCTCGACAAGCCAAGCGGGAAGAGGTGATGTACGAGCTTCTTGACAGCATCAACTCCCCCTCCGACATACGGGGATTCAGCGTGGAGCAGCTCAGGCAGCTCTGCGCCGAGATCAGGGACTGCATAGTCAAGACCTGCGCCGAAAGGCCGGGACATCTCGCGTCGAGCCTCGGAGCGGTGGAACTGATTGTCGGAGTCCACTATGTATTCGACACCCCGGAGGACAAGATAGTGTTCGACGTGGGACATCAGGCCTATGCGCACAAGCTGCTCACGGGACGCAGGGACAGGTTCGGCTCCCTCCGCACGGAGGGCGGTCTGAGCGGCTTCCCGAAGCGCAGCGAGAGCGGGAGTGACTGCTTCGGAGCGGGGCACTCCTCCACTTCCATCTCCGCCGCGCTCGGATTTGCGCAGGCCGCGCGGATGCAGGGGCTCAGGCGCAAGGCGATAGCCCTCATAGGGGACGGGGCGATGACAGGAGGCCTCGCCTACGAGGGCCTCAACAACGCCGGGGCGAGCGGGGCCGACCTGCTCGTGATACTCAACGACAACAACCAGTCCATCGACGGCAACATCGGCGCAATGCACGAGTATCTGCTCAAAATCTCCACAAGCTCCTCCTACAACCGCTTCAAGACCAGGATATGGAATATGCTCGGGAACGGCAGGCTGCGCGGAGCCCTGCAGATATGGGTGAGAAGCCTCAAGTCCTGGGCGGTCAAGAAGACGGGGGGAGACCTGTTCGAGTCGCTGGGATTCAGATACTTCGGACCGATTGACGGCAACGACATAGAAGATGTGGTCAGGACTCTCTCCAAGCTGAAGGACATCGGAGGCCCCCGGATTCTGCACTGCATCACGGTCAAGGGCAAGGGTTACAGCCCTGCGGAGAAGGATCCCGCCACCTGGCACGCCCCGGGCCGCTTCATACCGGAGACGGGCGAAAGAATCTCCCCGCCACACCCGCACGACCGCTATCAAGACGTATTCGGGGAAGTGCTTCTGGAACTCGCCAAAGCGGATCCGAGGGTCGTGGGGATCACCCCTGCGATGGCCAGGGGCTGCGGGATGAATCTTCTCGCGACAGAGAGACCGGAACAGTTCTTCGACGTGGGCATAGAGGAGGAACACGCGGTCACTTTCGCCGCCGGGCTTGCCGCAGGAGGAATGAAGCCGTTCTGCAACATCTATTCTTCATTCTCCCAGAGGGCCTACGACCAGATAGTGCACGATGTCGCGCTCCAGAGGCTGCCGGTGGTGCTGTGCTTCGACAGGGCGGGGCTTGTCGGCGAAGACGGCGCGACCCACCACGGAGTGCTGGACATAGCGGCATACCGCTGCGTACCGGATACGGTCATCTCGTCCCCGCGCAACGAGGAAGAGCTGAAGATGCTTATGTACACCGCCTGGACCAGGGACAGCGGCCCCTTTATAATAAGGTATCCGAGAGGTATGGGAGAGGGTGCGGCCTGGAGAGACATTCCGTTCAGGACTCTGGAGGTCGGGGAGGCCGAGACTCTGGCGGAAGGCGACGAGGCGGCGCTCGTCTGCACCGGCCCGGTGACGAACAGGGCTCTGGAGGCGGCTTCCGCCTATCCGGGACGGGTCGGAGTCTATAATTTCCGTTTCGTCAAGCCCCTCGACGAGGAGACGCTCGGGATGATAGCCCGCAGATACCGCCACATCATCACCGTCGAGGACGCCTCTCTCAAGGGCGGTCTGTACGGAGCGGTGTGCGAGTTCCTTGCATCGGGAGGATTCAGCGTCCGGGCGGAGGGGATTGGAGTGCCGGACAGATTCATCCGGCAGGGTGCGCAGAGCCGCCAATACGCCGAATGTGGGCTGGACAGAGAAGGAATTGAAAAAAGATTGAAAAAAGTTTTTGAAGATAAGAAATAATTCCTATCTTTGCAATCCCCTATTGCAAGGGAACTTTGAAATAGGCGTTGCCGATGTAGCTCAGGTGGCCAGAGCACGTGATTTGTAATCTCGGGGTCGTGGGTTCGACTCCCTCCATCG
>CAVGPE010000047.1:0-3194 GCA_963631065.1 Ruminococcus bicirculans (ex Wegman et al. 2014) | reverse complement strand
TTAGGTTTTAGTACACGTTTTAAGGGTCGGGGAGCCGTGAGGTTTCCGGCCCTTTGCTTTTGTCGCAAATTATCACTATCTCTGTACCCGAAATGAATATCTGCGCCGCAATCATTCTCGCCGTATTCAGGATGGTGGTGATTCCTGTCCAGTTCGAGGACAGGACATTCAGCTGCACGCAGGAGGAGCTGCGCTCCACCGTGGAGCTGTCCGCCGAGTATTTCGTGCGGCAGTTCAGGGGGGAGCGGGACTTCAGCTTCGAACTCGCCCCCGTAGTGACCCTGCCGAAGGCGGTCGCGTACTATGGCGCGAACTACTCCGACCGCAAGGACGTGCTGCTGCACGAGGCCGTGCGCGAGGCCTGCTCCCGCTCTTCCGGAAGCGTCGATTTCTCCCTCTATGACAATGATTCGGACGGCTATGTGGACAACGTATACCTGATTGCGGCCGGGATGAGCGAGGCGGACGGAGCCGGAGAGAACTGGATATGGCCGCAGCACGGATATCTCAAGGACCACGGCGGAACGGAAAGCATCAAGGGGGCGCAGATCAACAGTTTCTGCGTATGTACCGAGCAGACTTCCGATGTCGGTGCGTCGCCCGTGACAGCCGGAATCGGGGTTTTCTGCCACGAGTTCTGCCACGTGCTGGGACTGACGGACCTCTACGACACCGACGGGGACGGCAGCGGCGGAGAGTCAAGGGGGATGTGGGGGCTTTCGCTGATGGATTACGGCTGCCGCCTGAACGGCGGATTCAACCCTCCGGAATTCAATGCGACGGATATGGACATCCTCGGTCTGGGCCGGTGCGAAAAGCTCGCCAAAGGCAGCTATACGCTTGAGCCGATAGAGAAGAGCGGGATCTATCTCAAGGCCGAAACCGACACCGATGGGGAATACTATCTCTTCGAGTGCCGGAGCGGCTACGGTCTCGCCGTCTATCACATAGACAGGTCCGACAGCCCGGCGGGATGGTCCGACTACTACAAGACGGAACTCAGTGCCGCACAGAGGTGGAGCCTGTCCCAGGTCAATTGCCGTCCGGACAGGGAATGCGCCTTCCCCGTTCCGGCAGACCCCGACGCCGGGGACGCTTCAGGGATATTCTTCCCGCAGCCGGGACACGACAGCTTCGGCTCCGACACCAGCCCGGCATTCCGCTACTGGAGCGGAGGGAGTTCCACCCTGGCACTTACTGACATCAGGCGCGGAGATGACGGAAGCGTGTCGTTCAATGTAATAGAACCCGTCACGCTCCGCGAGACGACGGTCTTTCAGGACGCGGCCATAGTGAGCTGGACTGCGGACGCTTCCCTGTCCGGAATCGTCGGCTACGAAATCGAGTGGTCCGACAGGGACGGCAAATACGGCGCAGAGACCGACGGGAGCGCGCACAGCTTCACTCTGACGGGTCTGCGGCCGCAGACCGCCTACAGCTTCACGGTAAGGATGAAACTCGACGACGGCTGCGCCTACTCCGCGTCATCCACCCTCGTCACCAAGGTCTATCTCCAGAACAGCTACCCGTACATATACCTCAGGGGCAGCGACAGAAACACGGACGGCACTTTCAACGCCGGAGCGAAGATAGCCCTCAAGGTATTCAACGCCCCGGACGCGGTGCAGGTGAAATGGTACTTCGACGGGAAGGAGATAACTGTCGGGGAGGACGGATACTACAGCATCGTCACATCCGGAGTTCTCAAGGCGGAAGTGCTTATGGCTGACGGCAGTACGGAAATATTGACCAAGGAGGTGAGACTATGAGCGGAATGCGCGGGAGGATGCTGCCGCTGCTTGTTATGGCGGCCCTGATGACGCTTGCCTCGGGATGCGACAGGAGCGGGGTGCGCAACTCATTCGTGGAGAGCGGTGAAATCCGGCTGCAGGTCGGAAGGGCCGTGCAGTTCAGATACGATCCGCTCAAATGCCAGCTGTCCTTCAACCGCGACAGGAAGGAGTTCCGGGTGCAGACCGACAATGTGTCGGACTTCTATGCGGCCCGATTCTCCGAGATTCCCTCATACGAGGGCCAGACTCTAACGGCAGACCTGTCCTGGACCACCACCACCGATGTGCTGAACAGAAAAAATCTCGCCCTCCGGGTCGTGAAGACCGAGGGCGAGAAAATCTGGCTGTGGAGCGACTCGGGCCGCATAGGCCTGAGCGTGGTGGTTTTAGAATGACATCGCAATCTGGATGAAGTCGTCGGCCTTGAGAGCCGCGCCTCCGATGAGACCTCCGTCAATATCCTTCTGGGCGAAGAGTTCCTTCGCATTGGACGGCTTGCAGGAGCCTCCGTACAGGATGGTCACATCCTCGGCGACAGCCTGTCCGAACTTCTCGGCAAGAGTCTTGCGGATATAGGCGTGTATCTCCTCGGCCTGCTCCGCAGTGGCGGTCTTGCCCGTGCCTATGGCCCACACCGGTTCGTATGCCACGATGATGTGCTTCATATCTTCAGCCGTGAAGTTGTAGAGGACATTGCGGATCTGGTCGCCGCAGACGTCGAAATGCCTGCCGGCTTCCCTCTCTTCGAGGTTTTCACCCACGCAGAGAATCACTCCCAGACCGCTTCCGAGAGCGAGCTTGACCTTCTCGACGAGCTTCGCATCCGTCTCCCCGTAGTACTGACGGCGCTCGGAATGTCCGAGAATCACCCATTTGCATCCCACGGCCTTGAGCATATCAGAAGACACTTCACCGGTATATGCTCCGCTGATATGGTCGGCGCAGTTCTGGGCGGAAAGCTCCACCCTCGATCCGGCAAGGTTCTTGCCCACGGCGCAGAGATGCGTGAACGGAGGAGCCACGATAAGTCCCACATTCTCCGGAACCTGAGCCGACTTCTCGGCTACGGCCTTCGCAAGTTCAATCCCTTCAGGCTTGACGGTGTTCATTTTCCAGTTGCCTGCAACAATCTTTTTTCTCATAATTATCTTGATTTAAAAAACATCTGTCATTCCACCGTGACCGATTTGGCGAGGTTGCGCGGCTGGTCCACGTCGCGGCCCTTGGCGATGGCTATATGGTAGGCCAGCAGCTGGAGCGGCACGACGGAAAGGATAGGCACGAAGCACTCCTCGGTGTCCGGAATCTCGAAGCACCAGTCGGAAATGCCGCTGACATCCTTGTCCCCCTCAGTAACGATGCTGATAATCTTGCCCTTGCGGGCCTTGATTTCCTGTATAT
>CAVGPE010000046.1:1152-6790 GCA_963631065.1 Ruminococcus bicirculans (ex Wegman et al. 2014) | reverse complement strand
CTCTATATTGCCGACACAGTCGCCACCTGGAGAACGTGACCATTCACCTTGGGGAGTCTTCCCTTAAGGAAACCTCTGACATAGAGGCATATAAATGCCGCTTTGAAGGCAAGTACGTATTCTGGTGCTGCGACCGCTTCAAGGTTAGGGACTGCGTCTTCGCGGAGAGCGCACGCTCCTCGCTCTGGCACAGCCGCGACGTCGAGATGACAGACTGCCTCGTGGAGGCCCCGAAGATGTTTCGCGAGATGGAGGGGATAAAGCTCCGCAATGTGAAGATGCCCCTCGCCCAGGAGACCTTGTGGGCGTGCAGCGGCATCGACATAGACGGGCTTGAGGCGCAGAAGGGCGACTATATCTTTATGCACTGCTCCGACATCAAGGTGCGCAACTTCCGTCTTGAGGGCAACTACGCCTTCCAGCACACGCGCAATGTCGAAATCCGCGACAGCGACCTCCAGAGCAAGGATTCCCTCTGGGAGACCGAGAATGTCACGGTATATGATTCTTTCATCAACGGCGAATACCTCGGCTGGCACTCGAAGAACCTGCGTCTGGTGCGCTGCCGCATAGGAGGCACGCAGCCGCTCTGCTATGCCGACGGACTCGTGCTTGAGGACTGCACGTTCGAACCTGACGCCGACCTTGCGTTCGAGTATTCCGACGTGAAGGCCACCGTCAAGGGATATGTCCCGTCAATCAAAAACCCGCGCAGCGGCAGCATCAAGGTCGATTCCTGCGGAGAGCTGATAATCGACGGCAACATCAAGGCCCCCGCCGACTGCGTCATAGAGATAGGCGGCAAGAGGGTATAGTACCGTTATGGAGATTCTGCTTGCATTCATCGGAGGACTGATCCTCGCCGCTCTGATAGCCTTTTTCGTGGCCCGCAGAGCTGTCCGTTCGGAGGGGGAGCGTTCCGCCCGCAGCGTCAGGCTGGAGGCCGAGGCCCGTTTCGGGGCGGAGAAGGCCAGGCTGGAGGCCGAGCTTTCCAATGCCGGAGACAGGCTTCGCGAACAGGAGAGCCGCCGGGCGGAGGAGCTTGAAGCCCGCGACGCGGTGCACAAGGAAGCGATGGACGCGTTGCAGAAGCGTTTCGACGAGACGGTGGCGAAGGTGAGCGCACAGCTGCGCTCCGAGACCGGAGAGATGCTGAAGGCGCGGCAGAAGGAGTTCTCGGAGTCGAGCGGGCAGAGTCTCGGGCAGATAGTGAATCCTCTCAAGGAGAACATAGCCGAACTCCGCAAGGCTATGGAAGCGAGCAGCAAGGAGCAGGCCGACCGCAACGGGGAGATGCGCGAGCGCATCAGAAGCCTGATGGAACACAGCGACGCGGCGCGCAGGAGCGCCGACGAACTGGCGGCGGCGTTCAAGCACGGCAGCAAGGTGCAGGGCGACTGGGGCGAGACTATACTGGAGGAGCTTCTGAGTTCGCAGGGGCTGACCAGGGGAGTGCATTATGATACCCAGGCCGTGATATGCGACAGCGACGGGAAGCCCGTGCATACCGACAGCGGCGGGATACTGCGCCCGGACGTAATCCTGCATCTGGACGGGCGGCGCGAGGTCATCATCGACTCCAAGGTGTCCCTGACGGCGTATGTGGATTATGTCAACGCGGAGGACGAGGCTTCGCGGCAGGCGCATCTCAAGGACCATATAGACAGTCTCTGGAAGCACGTGAAAGAGCTTTCGGCCAAGGATTATTCCTCCTATGTGCAGCCTCCGAAGGTGTCCGCGGGGTATGTGATAATGTTCGTCCCCAATGTCGGCGCGCTCTTGACCGCGCTCGACGCAAAGCCGGATCTGTGGCGCAAGGCTGCGGATATGAACGTATATATCGCCGACGAGCAGAGTCTCTACGGGGCTCTCAAGATAGTGGATATGACATGGACGCAGCTTGCTCAGGCGAGAGACCACGAGAAGGTCTATGAGCTTGCAAACGAGATGATTGACCGCGTGGGACAGTTTATGGAGCGCTACGAGTCGGTCGGCAGGGCGCTGGACAAGGCCCGGACCGAATACGAGGCGGGGATGCGCAAACTCTCGCCTCAGGGCCAGAGCATCATAAACACCTCGGGCAAGCTTCTCAAGCTCGGCGCGCGCAACAGCGAGAAGCATCCGGTCAAGGCTCTGGTCGACATCGACGAAGTCCCTCCTCTCGAAGCTGCGGCGGAGTCCGGGGCGGAGGAGCCGGTGCCGCCAATACCGCCGACGCAGCAGGCGCAGGAGGATTGATCGCCGGAAGTTGTTTTGAATTTTTCACTTTTGTTATGAAAACCGAAGACATAGAAAAATACCGGAACGAGTACTCGGAGAGCGAGTTCTGGGCCAAACTCAAGAAGGTGGCGAAGAAGGCCGGGGCCAATGTGGTCTATGTCGCTCTGATTCTGTACTATGAGCTTAAAGACCCTGCGGTCAGCGCCAAGGAGAAGGCCGTGATCCTCGGGGCTCTCGGTTACTTCATCCTGCCCGTCGACCTCCTGCCCGACTTCGTGCCTATGGCCGGCTATGTCGATGACCTGGCCGCGCTCGCCGCAGCGTATTCCTATATCAGGGGCCATCTCTCCGAGGACGTGAAGCAGCAGGCGCAGAGCAAGCTGCGCGAGTGGTTCGGGGATGTGGATTTCGCCTCCATCGACCCCGACGGGGAGCAGTGAGGGGTATCCGAAGCGGAGACCGTCAGTCCTTCCAGAAGAATGATATGTAGTTCTGCAGCGGCTTCCGCTTGTCTTTCGGCGGAAGGGTCATAAAGTCACCGTAGGAATCCCGCAGAATCTTTTCGTAGCCTTTCCAGACGAAGAACTCGCCGTCCTCGAACGGCAGCTTGACATATTCTGAGATTTCGTCCTCGCGGAAGAACTCGTCGGTCCCGACATCCGGGCAGCAGAGCTGCGACCAGTGGCGGCTTTCGGCGGGGGATATCAGGGAAATCAGCGTATTCATATCCCCGACTATGTCGGCAGGGTCCCGTTTGACGAGTCTCGGGTGCAGTTTCCTGGCAATCCGGACTCTAAGTCTGTCTCTCAGGGAAAGCCGCGACGACGGGGCGGCGTGCGCCTTGCGGATGCCGTGGTTGAGCTTCATCAGCAGAAGCAGGCTGTCGTAGACCCGTCTGAAAGTCTCGGGGTCATCCGGAACTCTGTCGACGGGGAATACGTCAATCCATACTCCGACATCTTTCTTTATCCACGGGATGCGGCTGATCGCCATGGTCTTCCCGGTGTCGCAGACCCTGCCGAAGGCGATGTAGCAGCCGGGCGTATTGCGGCTGTCGATAAATGAATACAGGTCAGAGCTGTAGATTGTCCTGAATCTCTCGTAGTCCTCGCGGGGCATCATAATGTCGATGTCGTCGTCCCAGGGGATGAAACCTTTGTGCCGCACGGCCCCGAGAAGTGTCCCGTAGCCTAACGAGTAGCGTATGCCGTTCTTTTCGCAGAATCCGGCCACATCCTTCAGGATGTCAAGGCTGAAGCGTTGGAGTTCTTCCAGAGTGAGATGCCGCATAATTTACGATAGTCTGTAGACGTTCTTACCGTTGATGTAGTCCTCCTGCACCCGTGTCATCGCCAGTATCTCCTCTTTCGTCAGGAGATAGATGTTCTGGCCCGGATTGAGGATGTTGGAGATGAACTCCCTGATTTCGTATCTCAGGCCCTCGCCCATAAAGGGGAAAAAGCATTTTCTGTTGAGATTCTGGTCTTCGAAACGCAGCTCGAAGTAGTCAGTCTTCCACCATGGGGCCGGTACATAGATATACCCTTTCGTGCCGGAGATGACCATATTGCCCTCGGTCTTGGCACCCAGTCCGACCTGAAAGGAGGCCGTGGCGTTGTCGTAGCGGAACACCGCCTTGGTGTACATATCTACGTCGTTCCGCATTATCGAGTAGAAGTTGACATTGCGTATTTCCTTCCCGAGGAGCTTGATTATCGGCAGGAGTGGGAAACAGGCGTTCTCGTTCATACTGCCACCGTACCTCGTGTGGTCGAGCTTGGAGGACTTCTCGTCCGTCAGGGTGGTCACCGAAGCGTTGATGTCCACGATTTGTCCGATTGCTCCGGACTTGAGCATAGTCACGAGATGTCTGAACGCGGGGCAGTAGGCCGTCTTGTGGGCCACTGTCAGAGTCCGGTGTCCGGCTTCGGCGAGAGAGTGGAGTTCCTCCGCCTCCTGGAGGTGAAGCACGAACGGGGTCTCGCACAATACGTGCTTGCTCTCTTGCAGGGCCGCTTTGGCATAGTCGAAGTGGGTGTAGTGCGGCGAGGCCACATAGACGGCGTCGCAGTTTGCCAGAAGTTCTTCGAGAGTCCGTGCGGCCAAAGGTATGCCATTTGCCGTACAGAATGCCTCACATTCCTCCGGGTCCGGATTGTAGGCGGCGCTTATCGTGTTGCCGCTGACGAACTTGGCCTCCGGGACGAAGCGGCGGGCGATGCTCCCCGTACCTATGATTCCAATCCTGACGGAAATCTGCTCTTCCCTGAGCATCGTGCTGGAGATGCCTTCGGTGCGCGGCAGATAGACCACCTCGCAGAACTCCTTGAGGTAGTCGAAGTAGCCTTCCCAGTCGGAGCCGATGGCGAAGACGTCGACGCCGTACTTCTGGATGTCGTCGATTTTCTGTCCCTTGTATTCTTCGATGATGACCTCGTCGGCGAAGCCCGTGTCCTTGACCGCCTGAAGCCGTTTCATCACGCTGTCCCGCGTGTTGAGCTTCCCGCGTTCCATATCGAAGTTGTCCGTGGTGACCCCGACTATCAGATAGTCGCCCAGCTCTCTGGCGCGTCGCAGCAGGTTGACGTGACCCTGATGCAGGACATCGAATGTCCCGTATGTGATGACCGTCCTTCTAGATTTCATTTTCAATCAGATGTATGCGCTCCGCAAGAGTCCGCAGCTCTTCGTCGGTCTGGAGTCCCATATGGGAGATTCTGTAGAATCCCGGTACGGACCCCGGCATAATGTAAGTCTCATAACGCTCTATCAGGCCTCTGAATATCCTGCGTCCGGCCGTGTCTCCGGTCTGGATTGCCGTGATGGCGGAGGAAGGATTCTCGGCCGGCATCGTCCAGCCGTATTTCCGACATTCCTCGCGGAAAACCTCTGCCCTGTGGCGCACCTGCGAGATGTTGAAGGCTTCGCCTCCCTGCGCCCGGAGCTGCCGGAGCCTTGCGTTGAGCTGGAGGTGGATGAGGGTGGCGGGACTGAACGGGGTCTGGCCTCTGCTGAGGTTGTCGAGGTTGTCCTTGAAGTCCCAGTAGTAGCCCCTGCGGGCGTATGCGTAGCCTTCCAGCCTTTTGCTGATGAACAGGACTGACAGCCCCGGAGGGATGTTGAGGCCTTTCTGCGTGCTTGTGATGCAGATGTCGATTCCGAGCGCGTCCATGTCCAGAGGTTCGGCGAGGAACGAACTGATGACGTCCACCACCAGGGACACGTTGTGCCTGCGGCAGATTTCCGAGATGCGCTCAAGATTGAAAAGCTGTCCTGTCGAAGTCTCGTGATGCTGGCAGAGAAACACGTCCGGACGCTCGGACTCCACGGTCCGCTCCAGCTCGGCGTAGTCGATGTCCTTTGCGAACGGGACCTTGAAGTCGACGACCGGAACGCCGTAGTATTCGCAGAGGGAGAC
>CAVGPE010000046.1:0-1071 GCA_963631065.1 Ruminococcus bicirculans (ex Wegman et al. 2014) | reverse complement strand
CCCGAACGAGCCTCCGTTGACGGCCAGCGCCTTCTTCTTTGTGCTGACATAGTTCTCCGTGACGGCGCTCATAGCTCCTGTGCCGGAGCCGGTGTAGATGACGGTTCTTCCTTCCCGGCAGTGGATGAGGTCCAGCAGGATTCTCTCGGACTCGAGATTTATCTTCGAGAACTCTTCCGTCCTCATATAAGGAATCGGCTGTGAGCCGATTGCGGCTATTTCCTCGTCCAGGTCTCCCGGGAAAACATAAGAATGCATACCTGATTAGTTACAAATTTGACAAAATTAGTAAAAATCAGTTATCTTTGTGAAGTATCGGGCTACATTTTGGATATATAATGCAAAAACTGTCGCATAGAGAGATCCAGCTCTATCTTCTGGACATCCTCAAAGAGGTCGACGCCTTCTGCGTCAGGGAGGGGATACGGTATTCGATGGCCTACGGAACACTTCTCGGTGCCGTGCGCCACAAAGGTTTCATCCCCTGGGATGATGATATCGACCTTCTGATGCCAAGGCCTGATTATGAGCGTTTTGTCTCCACATTCGGTAAGGACGGAGGCTCGCGTTACCGCTGCCTCTGCCACAGGGAGGGGGTGAAAGGCGACAGGTTCGTCCATTTCTTCGCCAAGGTGGAGGACACCCGCACGAAAAGTCTTCAGGGGCGCGGCTATGAGTATGATTTCGGTCTCAACATAGACATATTCCCTATGGACGGCAAGCCGGAGGATCCTGAGATTCAAAAGAGAAGGGAACGCCGTCTGGCTCATTGGGCGCACAGGCTCAACATCTGCGGCACACGCTTCGACCTGCTGAATTTCCACCAGCCGCTGTTCACGAAACTGGAGGCGCATATCAGAGGGGCCGAATATTGGTGGGGGAAGATTGACTCCGAGGTCCGGAAATATCCTTACGGGGCCTCCCGTCTGGCAGGGGCCGTCTCCGTCACCCGCAACGGGACGCGGGAGATATTCGAGAGGGAGATGCTTGAGGAATATGTCGACCTTGAGTTCGAGGGCTGCCGCTTCAAGGCGTTCCGCCGCTGGGACGACTGGCTGACGCAGATGTTCG
>CAVGPE010000045.1:0-8223 GCA_963631065.1 Ruminococcus bicirculans (ex Wegman et al. 2014) | reverse complement strand
AAAGACGAGGAAGCCAATAATCAGATTCCGTATTCAAGATACAGAAATTCCGTAGATGACGAACTTTGCAGACTATTTGATAACAAACGAAAATATAATGGGAAATAACGATCTTATTCAAATAATTGAACAATATGTTGAGGATAACATTCATCGATTCCACGAATCTCGCATATCCAAGCTCAACACACTTAAGCTGGACTATCTTCTGAAGAAAAAGAATCCTTACCTATACAGGGCAAAAGACCTCAACACTCCCGAATCAATAGTTCAATCACTTGCCGCAGCTTTTATGTCTTCAGCCGAGGAAACAATGTTTGGAGACTGGCTTGAACAATTGGCTTTATTCGTCTCCAACTATGTCTATGGCGGGTATAAAAGTGGAGCGGAAGGCATAGATCTGGAAATGAACAAGGATGGAATACATTATTTTGTCAGTATTAAATCCGGGCCGAATTGGTCTAATTCCTCCTCTAAAGCAAAGTTGCTGAAAGACTTTGAAAAAGCGCAGAAGATCTATCGCACGGGCGGAAACAAAAACCTGTCTGTTCCGATAGAGGGATGTTGCTATGGAAAAGACAATAAACCAGAAAAGGACTCTCACACAAAATTATGTGGAGAAAGATTTTGGTCTTTCATTTCCGGTTCCGACTCGCTCTATACCGACATTATAGAGCCGATGGGTACGAACGCGCACGCTCATAATGAGGACTACAAGAAAGAGTACGACAGGATGATTACCAAATTCACAAAAAAATTCTCAGAGGAATACTGTGACGACAATGGCAATATAAATTGGAATAAAATATTGAAAATCAATTCAGGAAAGGCATGAAAAAACTCTTGTCAACCATCTTTTCCATCATCCTCCTTCTGCCGTCGGCAAGGGCCGACGAGGGGATGTGGATGCTGCCGCTGCTTGAGAAAATCAACGCGGACGCGATGCGCAATCTCGGGTCAAGGCTCACTCCGGACCAGATCTACAGCATCAACCATTCATCCATCAAGGATGCCATTGTGCAGTTCGGCGGCGGATGCACCGGGGAAATCATCTCCGGAAGCGGATTGCTGGTAACCAACCACCACTGCGGCTACAGCAGCATTCAGGCGCTGTCTTCCGAAGAGCACAACTATCTGGAGGACGGATACTGGGCCTCTGACCGCAGCGGGGAGATTCCGGTGCCGGGGCTGACGGTGAAGTTTCTCCAGAAGATGACGGACGTGACCGGCAAGGTAAAGGACGAAAAGTCCCGGGAAGCTCTGCTGGACAAGGCCCGTAAGGACAATCCGCACTGCGAGGCACGCATAGTCAGCTTCTTCAACGACAATGTGCAGTATCTTGTCATCTCCAAGATATACCGTGACGTGCGCTTCGTGGGCGCTCCGCCTGCGGCGACAGGCAAGTTCGGCGGCGACACGGACAACTGGATGTGGCCGCGCCACACCTGCGACTTCTCGATGTTCAGAGTCTATGCCGGAGCGGACAACGAGCCTGCCGACTATTCGGAGAGCAATGTGCCGATGTGTCCGAAGCAGTACCTGAAAGTGTCGCTCAAGGGCATAGAAGAGGGGGACTTCGCGATGATTATGGGTTATCCGGGACGCACGCAGCGCTACCAGACCGCCTCCCAGCTGGAGGAGATGCTCGCCGTCAACGACATACGTATAGCGGCCAGAGGGGTGCGTCAGGATGTGCTGTGGAAGGAGATGAGGTCGGACGACAAGGTCGGACTGCAATACGCGAGCAAATACGCCTCGTCCTCCAATGGATGGAAGAAGTGGATAGGGATGAAGGAGGCCTTCGGCAAGCTGGACGTGATTGGCAGGCAGAAGGAGAAGGAAGCCGGACTCGGAGGGTGGATAGGGGAGAAAAAAAGCCGCGACAAGAAATACGGCGACCCTATGGGCGACATCAGGGCCGTGACGGAGGGCCGCGCGTCCGACTACCGCGCCTACACTCTGCTCTCCGAAACGATAGGACGCATAGAACTGCTGAGCCTCGTGAAGGCCAAGGATGCCTCCGTCTACAAGGACTACAACGCCGAAGTGGACAGGAAGGTGGCGCACGCTATGGTCCGCCACTATCTCGAAAACGCCGCTCCGGAAGACAGGCTGGATGTCAGCGGGGAGATGATAGACAGGATGTTCGACGGGAGTGCATTCACCTCGGCCCAGAAACTTGAGGCCGCAAGGGCCGCCGGAGTCAATCTGGAGGAGGATCCGGCGGTCGTATTCAGAAACGCGTATATCGACAAGGCCGCCCCGCTCGGCAAAACCGTGATGACTTCCGCAGAGCAGCTTGAAGCCCCGGCCAAGGCCTATGCCGCCGCGCTGCTGGAATGGCAGAAGGACAGCCCGAGCTACCCGGACGCCAACTCCACCTGCCGCCTGACCTACGGCACGGTCAAGGGATACGAGCCCAAGGACGGAGTCATCTATAAATACTACACCACGCTCAAGGGCGTGATGGAAAAGGAGGACCCGGACAATTACGAATTCCGCGTTCCCGCCGGACTCAAGGAACTCTATCAGGCCCGTGACTTCGGTCAATATGCCAACGGCAGAGGGGAGCTCGTGACCTGCTTCCTCGCCAATCTCGACATCACCGGAGGCAACTCCGGCAGCCCGGTGATGGATGCGGACGGCAATCTGGTCGGTCTCGCATTCGACGGCAACTGGGAGGCGATGAGCGGAGATGTGATATTCGAGCCGGAGCTGCAGAGATGTATCTGCGTGGATATCAGATATGTGCTGTTTATGATGGACAAGTTCGGAGGAGCCGGATGGCTTCTTGACGAAATGGATATCGTGAAATGATGGACAAAGAGGAAATACTTCAATTCCTGCGCGAGGTACACCACCCGGCGAAGAAGGATGCGGACATAGTGGAACTCGGGATGGTGAACGGAGTCGAGATTGCGCCCGGAGAGGTGACGGTGACGCTCTCCTTCCCGAAGCGACGCGATCCGCTCGCCGAATACCTCATCGGCAGCACTCGCGCAGCCCTCATCAGACATCTTCCGGCGGAGGTCAAGTCCGAAGTGAAGACAGTGGTGACGGAAGCGGCGGCTGCGAAGCCGAAGAAAAACTCCGTCAACGATCTCGGGATGGAGTTTCTGACCAATGTGCGCCACATAATAGGCGTGGCCTCCGGCAAGGGCGGGGTCGGCAAATCCACTGTCGCCGTCAATCTCGCCTGCGCTCTCGCAAGACTGGGATACCGGGTGGGACTCGCGGACGCGGATGTCTATGGCCCGTCGGTCCCTGTGATGACCGCCACGGAAGGCCTCACTCCGGAAGCCGAAGAGGCGGACGGCAAGGAGGTGATAATCCCGATAGAGAAATATGGGGTGAAGTGGATGTCGATAGGATATTTCGCCCAGAGGGGACAGGCTCTGATATGGAGGGGGCCTATGGCCTGCAACGCGCTCAAACAGATGATATTGCAGGTCAAGTGGGGGACGCTGGACTTCCTCCTCGTGGATATGCCTCCGGGGACGGGGGACATACACATCAGTCTCGTGCAGGAGATTCCGATGGAGGGGGCGGTAATCGTCACCACTCCTCAGACAGTGGCTCTCGCCGACGTGGAGAAGGGAGTGAATATGTTCCGCAACCAGAGCATCTCCAGACCGATATTCGGCCTTGTGGAGAATATGGCCTGGTTCACCCCGGAGGAACACCCCGACGAGAAATATTTCATCTTCGGCAGGGACGGCGGAGCGAAGATGGCCGAAGAGCTCGGCATAGAGCTGCTCGGACGCATTCCGCTCGTGCAGGGCATACGCGAGAGCGGAGACAGCGGGGAGCCGGCGGCGCTGAGTTCCCGTCCGGACGGAGTCGCGTTCCTCGAACTGGCCGGCAGGCTCGCGGAGAAGTTCTGATATGGAAGTCCGTGCCAAAAAGGCCCTCGGCCAGCATTTCCTGACGGACCGGAGCATAGCCCGGACCATCGTGGACTCCCTGTCGGCGGACGGGGTGCGGGACGTGCTTGAAATCGGTCCCGGTATGGGCGTTCTCTCCGGGTATCTGCTGGAAAGGAAGGATATCGACTTGAAGCTCGTGGAGATAGACGCCGAGTCCGTCAATTATCTGCTGACCTCGTTCCCGGGTATTCAGGGGAAACTGTATCAGGCTGACTATCTGAAACTTGATATGCGGCAGCTGTTCGGCGGAAGCTACCGGATAATAGGCAATTTCCCCTACAACATCTCTTCCCAGATATTCTTCAAGATACTGGACGACAAGGACAGGGTTCCGGAAGTGGTGTGTATGATACAGAAGGAGGTGGCCGAGCGCATTGCGGAGAAGCCCGGCTCCAAGACCTACGGCATACTCTCCGTGCTGCTGCAGGCCTGGTACGATATAGATTATGTCATCACGGTCGGCTCGGGCGCATTCTGCCCTCCTCCTAAAGTGCAGTCCGCCGTAATACGGCTCAGGCGCAACTCCAGAACGGAGCTGGGCTGCGACGGGAAACTCTTCAGACAGGTGGTCAAGACCGCGTTCAACCAGCGGCGCAAGACCCTGCGCAATGCGCTGAAACCAATCCTGCCCGAAGGGTTCGACTGTTCCGCTGAAGTCTTCGACCTGAGGGCGGAAAGGCTCTCGGTGGAGGATTTTATCGCTTTGACTCTGACAATCTCGGCATCGCGGCAAGAGATGCCGCCAGCAGCACCACAAGAAGTATAACTATTGAACTTGCGCGGGAAACCGCCGCTCCCATCCTGTAGGACGGCGGGTCGAAGCGCATCGTGAGGCTGTGTTCTCCGGCAGGCACTTCAGCCGCACGCAGCACCTTTCCCTCGGGTTTGATGTCAAGGACTCGGGAGCCGCCGTCGAGAGTGAGGCTCCAGCCCACCGGATAATAGACTTCGCTGAATATCAGCTTCCCTCCCTGCGGGGAAGAGTAGCTGTAGCGCAGCTCGTTGGGGGCGTATCCGGTCAGTGTGACGGAGCCGCTGCCGTCCGCAAACCAGGCGTTCCCCCTGGCATAAGGATAACGGAGAGGCGGATGCTGCGCGCTTACGATGATGTAGCGGCAGTTCATCTCGGAGAGGCCCGGCAGATAAGGCAGCGCGGCTTCCATCTCCCCGATGCTTTCCTTGCCGGAAATAGCCGCCCGGAGCCTGGAAATCTCGCCGCTCAGCGTGTCGGTGATGAATTCCTGATATCTCTGGAGCTTGGCCGGAGAATATCCGCCTATGTTCTTATGCCAATAGGACGGGTGTGAGTCGTTGAACACATTGACCGTGAGGTCCAGCACGCGGAAGGACGGGTCGGTGTCGGAGAGGATGTATTCATCCGCAGGGCGCTTGTTGAACTGGCTCTGGAAGTTGCGCGGAGTGATGAAATCATCGGAACCGAGGTATCTCTTGTCCACGGTGAAGAGGTCTCCGAGCACCAGGACACACACGAGCAGGGCTGCGGTCCTGCGGCGGGCAACCCCCGCCTCCGGATGCGTCGCGAAAGTCTTCCGCGCCGACTTCGGTACGGAGCATCCCCGGAATATCAGCAGATATGCCGCCGCGACAAACAGCGCGGAACGGAGAGCGTCTGCGGAGAGAAGATGGCGGCGGTCTGCGGCCAGCGCGTCCACAAGCACGTCCGGATAGCCGGCGTCGGAAGCTCCCGTAAAAGAACCCGCAATCCCCGGAAAGGCGGCGCACAGCAGGCAGAATCCCCCCGTCAGGGCAAGGGCTATCCAGCCCCGCTTCCTGAACGCGGCCACCCCCTCTTCGCTGCGGACTATCCTGTCCAGCACAAGGAAGGCCAGCACCGGCAGAGTGACCTGCAGCAGCACGAGAGCCATCGACACCGTCCTGAACTTGTTGTAGAACGGGACAAAGTCATAGAAAATCCTGGTGAACCAGAGGAAATGGCTGCCCAGGGCAAGCAGCACCGCAAGCAGCGTGGAGACGATTATCCACCACCTCTCCCTGCCCCTGTAGCAGCATAGGCCGAGGACGAAGAGGAAAACGGTGACGGCCCCCATATACATCGGCCCTGCGGTAAACGGCTGCGGCCCCCAGTAGAGGGGCAGGTTCTTTGCCGTCTCGCGCAGATTGGTCTGCCCGGCGGAGCGGAGAAGTTCCACCGTCTGCGAGCGCTTAGGGTTGACCGCACCGGCGGAGGAGCCTCCGTTGAAGTTGGGTATCATAAGGTTGGGCAGTTCCTCCCAACCATATGACCAGGCTGTGGCGTAGTCTATGTCAAGGCCCTTCGTCCCGCTGCCGTCCGAAGACGAGGCGGAACTCCCTCCGCGCATCGAATACGGGGTGTATTCATAGGTCGGAAGCAGCTTGACGGCGTTGGTGGCGATACCGGTGCATCCCAGCACCAGCAGCAGGGCGGAAGAGACAAAAAAGCGTCCGAGAGCCTCCCTGCGACGTTCCCTGTCGCGCAGTATCCTGACCAGAAGAGCCACGACATAGATGAATATCATCAATGCCAGATAGTAGGTGATCTGCGGATGGTTGGCCTTGACCTGGAAACTCAGGGCGAGCCCGAACAGAGCCGCGCCAAGACAGGCGGCGCTTGTCAGGAGCTTCTTCCCGCCGAGAGCCTTGCGGTAGGTATATATCAGCGCGGCCATCACCCAGGGAAGGAAAGCTATGGCCTGCATCTTGGTATTGTGTCCGACCTGGATTATCTGCATATTATAGGAGCAGAACGTGACGGCTATCGCTCCTCCTATTGCGAGCAGCGGATGTATCCCGAGCGCGAGCATCAGCAGCCAGGCCCCGACCAGCGAGACGAAAAGATAGGTCGCGGGACGGCGGCCCGTCAGCAGTATGTCATAGAGGGTCTGAGTCCAGTCCCCTTCTGTCGGGGCGTGTATGGTGGCCGTAGGCATCCCGCCGAACATCGACCCGGTCCAGGCCGTCCTGTCATCGGGGTGCGCGGCATTCCAGTCCATCATCTCCTTGGACATCCCCTGCCATCCGGAGATATCGCTCTGGTTGACAATCTTCCCGCCGAGAACTTCCGGCACATATGCGTACGAGAGCAGCAGAAGCCCCACGATGGCACAGAGGCAATAGATTATTTTCTTCTTCATAACAATTCCACAAGTCTTTCCGTCAGGCGGCGGCGCGAATATCTGTCGACACCGGACGGCGACGGATGAGTTTCCATAATGAATTCCATAAGGGCGTCCTTCTCGTCCCAGCCGAACATTTCCCCCGCCCCGCTGTCCCTGAGGATGGTGGCGGCGGCACTGTCCACCTCTCCGATTCCTAGCACCGGACGGAGGGCGGCAAGGTATTCGAATATCTTGCCGGGCAGAACTTTGGAATATTCCGGTTCCTGCCTGAGAGGCAGGAGGAGAACATCAGCGCCCCTCTGTTCGGCAACCGTCTGAGAGTGAGGAAGGTATCCCAGATTCACGAGATTGTCTCCAAGTCCCCTCTCCCGTATGGCTTCTATGATTTCCGGATCCGTCTTGCCGGCCAGCCTGATTTGCAGGCGGCGGCGGAACTCGGCATCCTCCCGGCATTTGGCGGCGAGAGCATCCCAGAGATTGAGCGGATTGCCGTCGGCGGCAAAGAGTCCCGTGTGAACGACGGTGAACTTGCCGTCCCCGCGCTCCGGAAGCGGTCCGGAGAAGTCGTCCTCGTCGAATCCGTTGGTAATCAGTTCCACGGGGGTGGCTGTCCTGGAAGCGAAGTCCGCCTGCACGCGCGGAGAGACCGCTATGACCAAGTCCGCCTCATCCAGCACGCTCTGCTCCAGACGGCGGTGCTTCCTGTCGGAACACTTAGTGAGCGACAGATGCTTATAGTAGAACATCTCCGTCCACGGATCCCTGAAATCGGCTATCCACCTGAGTCCGAGCTTACGCTTCAATGCCCTGCCTATCAAATGCATGGACTGCGGAGGACCTGTAGTCACCACTGCGTCGACAGGATGCTCGCGCAGGTATTTCGACAGGAAGCGCACGGAGGGCCTCACCCACGACACTCTCGGATCGGGGATGAAAAGATTGCCCCTCAGCCAGACAGACAGCCGCTTGAGGGGGCTTTTCTTCTGCGAGTTGAGGGGGTTGACCTCCGCCGTCCCGCCCGAGGAACCGGTGAGCCGGCGGTATATCCCGTAGGGTTCAGTGATATGTGTCCTTATGATTTCCGCGCACTCCGGTATGTCGGAGAGCAGGCTTTCGTCCACGGAGAGACGCTCCGGATTCTCCGGAGTATATATGACGGGCTGCCAGCCGTATTGGGG
>CAVGPE010000044.1:0-5771 GCA_963631065.1 Ruminococcus bicirculans (ex Wegman et al. 2014) | reverse complement strand
TCCGCTACCGCAGCACCTACTTCAACCACATCTTCGGAGGCAGCGGCTACAACTCCGGCTACTACGGCTACCTCTGGGCCGAGGTGCTTGACAAGGATGCGTTCAGCATTTTCGAGGCTTCCCCTGACGGAGTGTGGGACCTCGGTCTGGCGAAGAAGTTTAAGGAGACCTTCCTTGAGAAGGGCGGCTCCGAGGAGCCTATGACCCTCTACAAGTCCTTCGCCGGGCGCGAACCGGACTCCCGCGCAATGCTTCGCGGAAGAGGCCTTATTGACTGATTTATTTTTGTAGAAAATGAACAAGAAAGTACTTTTGATGATTCTCGACGGTTGGGGCGAAGGAAAGCACGACCGTTCAAACGCGATATATACGCAGGGAGCGCCGTTCATCGACTCCCTCCGCGCAAAATATCCTATGTCCCATCTGCACGCCTGCGGCGAATATGTGGGACTGCCTGACGGACAGATGGGCAACTCCGAGGTCGGACATATGAACCTCGGCGCGGGCCGTGTCGTATATCAGGACCTGGTGAAGATAAACATCGCCTGCCGCGAGCACAAGCTCCTCGACAACAAGGAGATAAAAGCCGCCTATGACTATGTGAAGAAGAGCGGGAAGAAGCTCCATTTCTTCGGTCTCTGCTCCCACGGCGGAGTCCACTCCTCACTCGACCACCTCTATGAGTTCCTCTCCGTGGCAAAGCGGGAAGGTCTCGACAAGGTCTATGTACACTGCTTTATGGACGGACGCGACACCGACCCGCACAGCGGGCTGGGATTCGTCAGCGAGCTTGAGGAGAAGATGGCTCAGACCACCGGCAAGGTGGCTTCCGTCTGCGGAAGATTCTACGCGATGGACCGCGACAAGCGCTGGGCGCGCGTCAAGGAGGCATACGATATGCTCGTGGAGGGCAAGGGGGCTCAGTACGCTTCCGCCACCGAGGCGATCAAGGCTTCTTACGATGAGGGAGTCACCGACGAATTCATCAAGCCTGTGGTCATCACGGAGGGCGGCAGGCCGCTCGCCAAGGTCGAGGAGGGGGATGCGGTCATATTCTACAATTTCCGCAACGACCGCGCCCGCGAACTGACCGCAGTGCTGACCCAGACCGATATGCCCGAGGAGGGTATGCACACTCTCCCTCTCTACTACTGCTGTCTCACCCCTTATGACGCTTCCTTCAAGGGAGTGCACATCCTCTTCGACAAGGAGGAGGTCAAGGACACCCTCGGAGAGACCGTCGCCCGGGCCGGCAAGACGCAGCTGCGCATCGCCGAGACCGAGAAATACGCCCATGTGACCTTCTTCTTCAACGGCGGCAGGGAGACTCCGTTTGAGAACGAGGACAGGATACTCGTCAACTCGCCTAAGGTCGCCACCTATGACCTTCAGCCGGAGATGAGCGCGATAGAAGTCACCGACAAGCTCTGCGAAGCCATACGCTCCGAGAAGGAGGATATGATTATCCTCAATTTCGCCAACGGCGATATGGTCGGCCACACGGGGGTTTACGGCGCGATATGCAATGCCGTAGGCTGCATCGACGGCTGCGTCGAGGCCGTGGTGACAGCAGCTCTCGCACACGGATATGTGGTGCTGCTCACCGCCGACCACGGCAATGCTGACCACGCCGTCAACGAGGACGGCACTCCCAACACCGCCCACTCCCTCAATCTCGTGCAGTTCATCGTGATAGGCGCGGGAGACGAGGTGAAGAGCGTCAAGGACGGGGCTCTCTGCAATGTGGCCCCGACCATACTCAAACTGATGGGCATCCCTCAGCCTGAGGCGATGACCTCGGAGCCGCTCATCTGAGAAGTGGGCAGGTAATGTATAAATTCAATCCGATACTCAAGACCCTGGTCTGGGGCAGCGAGAAGTGGGTGCTTTCCGCTGTCCCCGGCTCGGAGTCCGTGGTGTCGGAGGGTCCCGACAAGGGGCGGAAGATTACTGAAATATATCCCGGAACCTTCCCGCTGCTCATCAAGTTCATCGATGCGCGGCAGGATTTGAGCATACAGGTACATCCCGACGACAAGCTTGCACTGGCCAGACACGGCTGCAGCGGCAAGACGGAGATGTGGTATGTAATCCGGGCTGACGAGGGGGCCGGGTTGCTGGACGGATTCAGCAGGCGGATAGATCCGCAGCAGTATGACGAACTGGTGCGGCGGGATGAAATAGTCTCCGTGCTGGCACGGCATCGCGTCAGCGCGGGGGACGTGTTCTTCCTTCCGGCGGGAAGGGTTCACTCGATAGGCGCGGGATGCTGCCTTGCCGAGATTCAGCAGACTTCCGACATCACCTACCGCATCTATGACTATAAGCGTCCGGGGCTGGACGGCAAGCCGCGTCCGCTGCACACCGATCTGGCGAGGGATGCGATAGACTATACGGTATATCCCGATTATCGTACCCGTTATACCCCGCTCAAGAACGGGGAGGTCACGCTTGTGGACTGCCAGTATTTCAGGACGGGGCTGATTGACATAGATGCGCCGTACCGGAAGAGTCTCGCCGGCTGCGGGGATTTTGTCGCGCTGGTGTGCGTGGAGGGGGAGGGGACGGTGAGTTCCGCTGCGGGGGAATTCGGCCTCAGGGCCGGAGAGACAGTCCTTGCGTCCGCTTCCGAGGGGGAGCTGCGCATCGACCCCGCCCCCGGGATGAAGCTCCTCACCGCCGAGAAGTAAAAAAGTCGTTTATGGACAGAAACAGAAATAAGAACAGAAGCAGAAAAACAAGGGGCAGGGGGCCGGTAAGACCCCGCCGCAAGGAATGCCCGCAATATGTCGGGAAGGTTCAGATGACCAGAGAAGGGTTCATCTTCGTGTTGGTCGAGGGAGAGGAGGACGACGTATTCGTGAGAGCCTCCAAGACGCGCCGGGCTCTGGACGGGGACACCGTCAGGGTGGCCGTGACCCGCGAGAAGGGTCAGGGCCGGGACAAGAGGCGCGAGGGTGAGGTCGTGGAGATAGTGGAAAGGTCCCACAAGCCTTTCGTCGGAATACTTCATACCGTGGGTTCGCAGGCCTGGGTGCTGATGCAGAGCCGCTCTATGCCTTACGATATAGAAATCGACGCCGAACAGGCCGCGGCTGCCGGAGCCGTATCCGGAATGAAGGTCGCCGCCGTGGTGGACGGGTGGAACAGGGGAGAACCCAATCCGCGCGGGCATCTTGCCGATGTACTCGGGGAGCCGGGGAAGAACGATACCGAGATGCACGCGATACTTGCAGAGTTCAATCTGCCGTACCGTTTCGAGAAGGAGGTGGAGGATGCGGCGGACGCGATTTCGGACAGGATAGGCCCGCAGGAGCTGAAGGGACGCAGGGATTTCCGTGACGAACTCACCTTCACGATAGACCCTGCCGATGCCAAGGACTACGATGACGCGCTCTCGTTCCGCAAGCTGGACAACGGCAACTATGAGATAGGCGTGCATATCGCCGACGTGTCATATTATGTCAAGCCCGGCACTCCCGTGGACAAGGAGGCCCGCGACCGGGGGACTTCGGTGTATCTCGTGGACCGCACGGTGCCTATGCTGCCGGAGAAACTCTGCAACAAGCTCTGCTCGCTGCGGCAGGACGAGGAGAAGCTGACCTTCTCCACCGTCTTCGAGATGACTCCGAAGGCGGAACTCAAGTCCCGCTGGATAGGGCGCACGGTCATCCGCTCCGACCGCCGTCTCACCTACGAGCAGGCGCAGTCATATATCGAGGCGGACGCCGTTCCTCAGGGAGATGCCCTTGCCGAGGCCATAGTCACCCTCAATGCTCTCGCCCTCAAGCTGAAAGCCAAGGCGAGAAAGGCCGGTGCGATAGATTTCGACCGCCCGGAGATGAAGGTTGAGGTCGATGCCGAAGGCCGCCCGGTCAATGTATATGAGAAGATATCCAAGGAGGCCAACTGGCTCGTGGAGGAGTTCATGCTCCTCGCCAACAGGACTGTGGCCGAGTTTGTGGCCACGGGCGGGAAGATGAACGGTGTCGCGCAGAAGAAGGCCAAAACCTTCGTCTACCGTATCCACGGCGAGCCTAACGAGATGAAACTGGAAGGCCTGATGACCTTCGCCAAGGGATTTGGATACAAGATAGCCCCGGACGCTCCGCTCAGCGGCAGGGGGGCCGCGAAGTCGCTCAGCTCCCTGCTCGACTCAGCCAAAGGCAAGCCGGAGTTCGCCGCGATGGAGAATCTCGCGCTGCGCGCCATGGCAAAGGCCTGCTACAGCACCGACAATATCGGCCACTACGGGCTTGCGTTCAAGTTCTACACCCATTTCACCTCCCCTATACGCCGCTACCCTGACCTTATGGTGCACCGGCTGCTCGCCCTTTATCTTGACGGCGGCGAGAGCCAGAAGAAGGAGCTCTACGAGGAGGAGTGCAAATATGCGTCCGCCCGCGAGGTCGTGGCCGCGGATGCGGAGCGCACTTCGGTGAAGTACAAGCTCGTGGAGTTTATGCAGGACAAGACGGGACAGGAGTATGACGGCACCGTTTCGGGTGTGACCGAGTGGGGGATGTACGTGGAGGTGGAGCCGACCAAAATCGAAGGTATGGTGCCTCTGCGGGAGATAAAGTCGGACTTTTTCTTCTTCGACGAGGCGCATTACCGCCTTGTCGGCAAGCGTACCCACAGGGTTTACCGCCTCGGGGACAAGGTGAGGATAAGGGTCAAGAACGCCAACCTTGAGCAGCGGCTGCTCGACTACGAACTTATTGAAAAATAATAGATTTAACAATGTCGAAGAATTCATCACTTTTCGCTTTCGTGGCCGGAATGGCCGCCGGAGCGCTGCTGCTGGCCTTCTCCCGCACGGAAGAGGGGCGCAAGGTCAAGGAGACCGTCAAGTCCTGTGTCAAGGACAGCTTGAAAGACATCAACATAGAAGTCAAGGGCGATGACGGGGAAGAGTGGGATGAGGCTGAGGTAAGTCCCGAGGAGGAGAAATAGGGCTATGGCAGAAGAACCTTTCGGCAGTTTCGAGAACCTGGCGCGGGACGCGAAACGCTATGCGGACTTGCGGCTGGATGAATTCAAGCTCAAGTCCGTCAGAGGCTTGTCCACGGCATTGAGCCGTCTGCTCTCCCTGCTGCTTATCTTCGTGGTGCTCTCGATTGTCCTTGGACTCCTGGCATACGGACTTCTGCAATGGCTCAACGCCCTTGTCGGTGCGCCGTGGGGGACGATGATGGTGCTGGCCGTCTTCCTGGTGGCGCTCCTGCTGCTCATCATATACCGCAAGAGGCTCTTCCGCGATATGTTCGTCAGATTGTTTATTGACATATTCTACGATTCCGAAGACGATGGGGAAGTACTCTGAAATCCGCAGCGGCGCTCAGCTGGAAGATGCCCTCGCCGCGACTCGTGCCGAACTTTCCGCCCGGCGCAGCGCTCTTGAGGATGATTATGCCGCTCTGAAGCGCCGCTTCGCTCCGGTCAATACTGCCGCCGGCTTCCTTGAGCGCGGCAAGAACATCATCGCCTGGTCCGCGGCGGCGTTGTCTCTGCTTCGCGCCGTCCGCAGACGCAGGAGGTAGGGGGCTTTTATCTGAACTTCCCGTTCTCTTCGAGCATCCCGAGGTAGGAATTGTACCTCTCCGGGCTGATGATCCCCTCGTCCACGGCCTGCTTGACCGCGCAGCCGGGTTCGTGCGTATGCGTGCAGGGGATGAAGCGGCAGCTGTCCGAGCAGCGCAGCATTTCCGGGAAGTATTTGTAGATTTCTTCTTTTTCGAGGTTCACCAGACCGAATCCGCGTATGCCCG
>CAVGPE010000043.1:14060-18527 GCA_963631065.1 Ruminococcus bicirculans (ex Wegman et al. 2014) | reverse complement strand
GGTGCATACTTGCCTTGCCCAGGCAAGAAAGTTCGTCTCACGCATATTCCTATCATCAATGATTCCGTCTTCCGACAGAGAATATGCTATGTTGCTGTTTCCCAGATACAGTTTCTCCGGTTTCGACAGCAGATTGTCGCTGTGTCCGCTCTCGCGGAGGGCATTGAACATACCGGAGGTTTCCAGATAACTGATGTAGTCGGGAACTGAATTCCTGCTGATTCCGAGGTCGCGTCCCAGCGTGTCATAGCTTGGCTTGAAGGGGACGCTCTTGGCAAGGATATACATCAGTTTTTTGAGTTTTGCCGCCGATGCGACGGTCATATCCGCATAGTCGGGGATGTCGTCTTCCACGGTGGCGAGAATCGCGTTCTGAAGCTTGATTTCCGCATCTTCTTCCTGAAAAAAAGGATAAAATCCGTGCCGGCAGTACTCTTTGTAATATTTGAGGGGGCGGTGTTCCCTGTCCGGAAAGTCCACTTTCCCGCGCAGGACCTCGTCAAGTGTAGATGTTCTCAGATTCCAGCCGTTGCGGATATTCAGAAATTCGCGGAAAGACAGCCCCGGCATCACATAGGGTACGCTTCTTCGGCTGAGGTCTGCCTTGTTGCCCCTCTTGAGTGCCAGCAGGCTGCTCCCGGAATATACTATGTGAAGCGTGGGGAAATCATCATAGATGTTCTTTATCTCTGTTGACCAGCCCTTGTACTTGTGAATCTCATCTATGTACAGGCGTTTACCTCCTTGAGAAAAGAACAATCCGGCCAGCTCATAGAGGGTGTGTCCGGCAAAATACATATTGTCGGCGGCAACATATAGAGTTTCGTCAGGATTGTCATACTTGCGGATATGCTGAAGGAGCAAAGTCGACTTCCCTACACCTTTCTGCCCCATAATGCAGATGAGGCGGTTGTTCCAATTTATCTGATCGTGGAAACTGCGCATATATCCCATCGGGACAAGCGCGAGCTTAAGACGAAAGGAATTGTAAAGGCTTTCCATTTGGCAATACTTTTCGCAAATATAACAATTTGCACAAAAAATTGTGCAGTTTTCGGAAATTTTGCACAAAAATTTGTGCGCTTGCCGTGAACTTTAGAACGAACTTTTGGTGAACTTTTAAGTGCGGAAGATATATATGATTTGGTCAATGGAGGTGAGGGCTATAATGTGGACTTTAAGCGAAATGTGCCCTCGAAAGTTCGCGAACTTACAGAAGAAGTTTGCAGTTTCCTGAATGCTGCAGGTGGCTATTTGCTTATTGGTGTGAACGACAACAACGAGATAGTCGGCGCTGAGATAGACAACAGTAAACGGTCTGCAATACAAGGCTCGATAGGTGAGATATCGCCAATGTGTCACTACAATATGTATGATGTGGATGTTGACGGAAAGAAAGTTTGGGTAATAGAAGTGCCGTCGGGCAAGAACAAGCCCTATTTCTTTTCAGGATGCACCTATTTGCGCGAGGGGGCAAACAGCCAAAAGCTGACGAATGTGGAAGAAATACGAGAAGTATTCCAACGCCATGAGCGTATATACGTTGATGCCATACCTCTGCCGAAAATCAATCTCTTAGAGCAATTGGACAAAGACAATTTCTTGGAGTTCAAGCGGGAAGCCCATATCGTTTCTGATGTGGACGACTTCCAAGTGCTTGACAGTATGAGGGTCTTTGATGACAATAATGTGGCAAAAAGCGGTGGTGTGTTGTTTTTTGCCAAGCACCCGGAGGATGTATTCTTTCATGCCGTTGTGCGCTGTGTGCTATTCAAGGGAACGGACAAAGTGTACATTATCGACGACAAGACTTTTGGAGGTCCTCTCTTGCAACAATACAACAAAGCTATAGAATGGTTGAAAGGAAAACTGCAAGTTGCTTACGAGATTGAAGGCACAGGACCGAGAAAAGAAGTTTGGGAAATTCCATTGGAGGCGTTCAAGGAAGCTATCATCAATGCGCTTGCCCATCGCGACTATGACGAACAGGGTGCAAGCATTACCATAGAAATGTTTGATGACCGTGTGGAAATCACCAATCCCGGTACACTGCTGCCTGTGGTAGCCAAGAACTTCGGGCGAAAGAGTTTGTCACGAAACCCTCTCATTTTCGGCCTCTTTACAAGAATGCACCTTGTGGAACATATTGGATCTGGCATACCAAGGATGCGCAGGGAAATGCTGGATGCAGGATTGCCGGAACCCGTCTATGACACAGATGGCATGTTTACTGTGACTTTCCGTCGTCCTTTTAATAACAAAACCATAGAATTGACAGACCTTCAATCAAAAGTTATACAGGCGGTTAAGACGAATTCTTCGTTGACAATGGAACAGATAGGAAAAGCGATAGGCATTGGACGCACTTCCGTCTACAAAATTGTCAAAAGCCTTAAAGAAATAGGGATATTGGAACATAAGGGAAGAAAAAGCGATGGAGAGTGGGTTGTGAAGAACGACAAAGAAGCCAATATTTCCGCTTGCCGTCAAGGCTGCTTTTTGCTCTTTGCCGCCGACTTCTCGTCGAACTGCCGGTCCCATTCGCGCCAGTAAGCCATCTTCGGGTCTTCGAACAGCGACATCTGCACGGAGGCCTCCCGGGTCAGTCTGGAAACCCCGAGTCCGACCTGCCTGATGGGCGAAGCCCCGTCCCACACCTCCGCGAGCATAAGCCGGGCCGCATTCAGGATGACAGCGGTGACATCTGACGGCTGGTCCAGGGACAACTGTTTCTGAGCCACCGAGAAGTCCTTGTATTTGACGAATACGGATACGCACCCCGCCCGGAAATTGTCCTGACGGATGCGGTGCGCCACGATGCAGGCCACATTGAACAGCTCCCGGTCGATATCTTGCGGGTCTGACAGATCCTGCTTGAACGTGCGTTCGGCGCTGCAGCTCTTGGCGTCCGCCGTCTCCGTCTCCACCGGCGAGGTGTCCAGTCCGTTGGCGTTGTCGTGAAGCTGCTGCGCGAACTTCCGGCCCACCAGGCGGGTGAGTGAACCCGTTCCCAGCCGCGCCAGGTCGCCTATGGTATTGATGCCGTAGGTCAGCAGCCGTTCCTCGGTCTTCTTCCCGACCCACAGCAGGTCGCGCACGGGAAGCGGCCACATCTTCTCCTGCACTTCGTCCGCCCAGAGCGTATGCACCTTGTCCGGCTTCTCGAAGTCGGAGGCCATCTTGGAGAGCAGCTTGTTGGAGCCGACGCCCACATTGACGGTGAAGCCGAGTTCCGTCCGGATTTCGTCCTTCAGCCGCGAGGCCACCTCCACCGGGTCCTTGCCGTAGCAGCGGAAAGTCATATCGATGAAGCATTCGTCGATGCTGAACTGCTGCAGAACCGGGGAATAGCGGCGGCAGATTTCGATGAAGTCCCGGGAACACCGCCCGTACCATTCCCAATCGCTGCGGACGATGACAAGCTGCGGGCAGATGCGCAGTGCCATCGTGACCGGCGTGGCCACCCTGATGCCCAGCTTCTTGGCCGGGATGGATGCAGCGGCGATTATGCTCCGCCTGTCGGAAGGGTCGCCTGACACCACCGACGGGACCAGACGGATGTCCTGCCGCCCCTGCCTGCAGAGCTTGACCGCGCTCCAGCTGAGGAACGCGGAGTTCACGTCGATATGGAAAATGATTCGCCGCACGGAGGGGTGACTAAAGTCAAAAAGATTTCTCTACAAGGTCGGAGATGTCCCGCAGAGCCGTAGCTTGAGAGTTTTTTGTGATTTTTGCCCCGGAACCCTGCCATATTACACCCTTTTATTGTCAGCGAAGATAGTCGGATGACGCGAATAAACAAAATTTTCCCGTCAAATTACGACGAGAAAATATATAGAAATTGCGAGATAATCGTACTAAATCGAGGTAAAAAAGTGCGATTTAGTACGATTATCCCACATTTTTCGCCTACGGACGGCTCTCCGGCTCCCGGCTGAAGATGGCGCGGATGCGGGACATGTCGAACTTGGCGCTGCGGTCGTAACAGTAGATGCCGTTCTGCTCCTGCTCCACATCGGTGAGCTGGGTGTAGCAGTATCCCCAGATATGTCCGGAGAGGCTCAGGACAGTGTTGACTTGGGCCTCCAGACGCGCATAGAAGTCTTCGATGGAGACGACGGACTTGCCGTAGCCCCATGACTCGGTCTCCGAGTTGACGGAGGTTTCGTCCTGTCCCTTCACCCACTTGATGCCCCCGAACTCGTCAAGGACATACGGGACGCTGCCGTCGTAGTCCTTGAAGCTGTACGGCTCCCCGCCCTGATACGAGGTGTCGTTGAAGCCCATATTCGCGGTGCGTCCGTAATAGGTCGCCGGCCTCCGGCTGAACATAGCTCCGTCATTCCACAGGATGTCGCGCAGTTTGTCCGGGTCCTGCTCGTAGTGGTGTTCGGTCCAGATGTCCGTCACGGGCTGCACCCCGCCGCTGCAGATGTTTATGGGTCTGGCGGGGTCGATGGCCTTGGT
>CAVGPE010000043.1:8870-14050 GCA_963631065.1 Ruminococcus bicirculans (ex Wegman et al. 2014) | reverse complement strand
GGCCTTGGTGAGCCTGTAGAGGGCCTCGCAGAGTCGCGGGTACTGCACATTGTCCGGCCAGAATTCCTCGTTCATCGGAGTCCAGACCACTATCGAAGGATGGTTGGCGTCCCTCTCGACAATCTCGGACCATTCGAGAATAAAGTTGCGTGCCGCACGCACATCGTTCAGGTCGACGCCCCAGCTTGAGGATTCGCCCCAGGTGAGGTAGCCGAGCCTGTCGGCCCAATAGTGGAAGCGCTCCTCGAACACCTTCTGATGCAGCCGCGCCCCGTTGAATCCCGCAGCCATTGAGAGTTCGATGTCGCGCCTCAGGGCCTCGTCGGACGGCGCGGTCCACTGGCTGTCGGGGTAGTAGCCCTGGTCCAGGACAAGCCTCATATAGAAAGGCTTGTTGTTGAGATAGATAAGCTTCCCGTCGGTGTGTATCTTCCGCATTCCGGCATAGGATGTGACCCTGTCTATGACCTTGCCGCCGTCGTCCAGCACGCGGTATTCGATGTCGTAGAGGAACGGCGACTCCGGCGACCAGAGCTTCATATTCTTCAGCGGCAGAACCACGGGCAGCCCCGACTTGGCGGCGCAGGACCTGCGCCCGACCACCTTGTCCCCGTCCTTGACGACCACCTCCAGCCGTGTTCCGCCCTCCGCATAGAACGACGGTTCGAACACAATCTGCTTCTGGTCGATGTCGGTGCTAAGCCTAACGCTCCTGAGGCCTTTTTCCGCTATCGGTTCCATCCAGACCGTCTGCCAGATGCCCGTGGTGCGGGTGTACATACAGCTGTATGACTCGGAACGGAGGGACTGCTTGCCGGCTGGCTGGAGTCCGGAGCGCAGGTCGCTCTTGGCATAGACCACGAGGTTGTGTTCGCCGCCTCCGTCAACGAAGGCCGTGATGTCGAGCGAGAATGAGGACGTGCCTCCGAAATGCCTGCCCGCGAATTTCCCGTCTATGAAGACATCGGTCTCGTAATAGACCGCACCGAAATTGAGCCGGACCCGCCTGCCCGTCCATTCCGCAGGCACGGTGATTCTGCGCTGGTACCAGATGCCTGTGATGAAGTCGGTGTGCCCGACCCCGGAAAGCTTGCTCTCCGGGGAGAAAGGCACAATGATGCTGCCGCCGAACCCGCCGCTTCCGGCATAGCCTTTCTCCAGACCGATATGGCCGGGATCGAGGGTGTAGGACCATTCGCCGTTGAGGTTAATCCATTCGGACCTCTCGAACTGCGGGCGCGGATACTCCGGACGCGGAATCCCGGTATCGGCGCAGAAGCCGCTCGCCGACAATGCTGCGGCGAGGATTGCGGAAAGAAGGATACGGTGGTGCATAACTTATGATTACTTGAGTCCGATTACAATCTGGGTAAATGAATGTGGCGCGAATTCATAGGTCAGCTTGTCGGCGGCGGACTTGACGGTCTTTTCGGAGATTCTGACATTCTCCGCCGATACGGAATTGCTCACCGATATGTCGCTGCCGTTGACCGTGCTGACGGTCGCGCTCTTCCCGAAAGAGGAGTTCTGCGAGATGATGTCGGCCTTGATGCTCTTGTCCCTGTGACGGTTCACGACATTGATGACCACGGCGTTCCTGTCAGGCTCGTATGTCGAGGAGACGTCCAGATACGGGACCGAGTCATATTGCCCTGCGCTGAAGGACGGGCAGGAGGAGAAGACGTCAAGCGAGACTCCCCGGCAGTTGTTGGAGACAAGATACAGAGGATAGTAGGTGGTCTGCTTCCAGAGTTTGTCGTCCGTGATTCTCATCGGGGCGATGACATTCACCAGCTGCGCCATATTGGCAATCTTCACCACGTCGTTGGTGCGCAGGAAGACATTGAGGTACTGGGCTACTATAAGGGCGTCCTGCAGGTCATATATCTCGGAGAGGGTGTTGTCAGCTCCGCCGAAAGTGCGGGTCCACGCGTTCCACTCGTCGAAAGCTATGTAGACGTTCTTGTCAGACTTGTGCTTCATCTTCGCCTCCTGTATCTGCTGCTCCACAATGCGGATATACTTCTCCACCTCTATGGTGTTGGTGAGGTAGGTGTAATAATCGGAATTGTTGTGGGAGTAGTGGTGGAGCGAGATGAAGTCGATGTAGTCGTACATCTCGTTGAGAACGGTTCTGTTCCAGAGATTCCAGTCAGCGTCGTAGTTGCTTGAGCCGCTGGCTATCAGCTTGATGTCTTTGTCTATCCAGCGCATAAGCTTCGCGGTTTCGGTCGCGACGTGGGCATACTCCGCCGGAGTCTTGTGTCCCATCTGCCAAGGGCCGTCCACCTCGTTGCCGAGTCCCCAGTATTTCACCTTGTAGGGCTTTTCCTGCCCGTTGGAGCGGCGCAGGTCGGAGTAATAAGTCCCCTTCTCGACATTGCAGTATTCCACCCAGTTGCGCGCCTCGTCCATTGTCGCTGTCCCGAGATTCACGCACAGATAAGGCTCTACGCCGGCTTTTGCGGCGAACTTGAGAAACTCGTCGGTCCCGACCTGATTGCTCTCGCGTCCTCCCCAGGCGAGGTCTATCCTCACCGGGCGTGCGGATTTGTCGCCGATGCCGTCCTCCCAATGATATCCGGAGACGAAGTTGCCCCCGGGCCACCTGAGGATGGAGACGCCGAGCTGCCGGGTCTGTTCGATGACATCCTGCCTGAAGCCGTCCTCATCACTGTGGGATGACTGCGGGTCATAGATGCCCCCATATATCCCCTGACCCAGATGCTCGGAGAAGTTTCCGTACAGCAGGGGGTCTACGGGGCTGATTACGCGGTCGGTGTCAATCTTGATTACCGCCCGCTGTTCCTGCCCTCCCGCCGAAAGGCAGGACAGGCCGGCCGCCAGGGCCAATACTAATTGTGGTCTTTTCATTCCTTAAAATTTGTGAATAATCCAACCACATCGTTAACCGATGCAAGTATAATACTTTGATTATAAATATAGAAGTCACACCGGGCCGCTTTTCGGTCATCGCCGCGCTTACGACCGAAAAGGGGAACAATTTGACCGATATCGACAATGCATTTAAGCGTTTAACGATTACATTTGCGCATAATCACATCGTTGGCCACATAACACAAACACTAACATTTTTAACAACAACCAAAATGAAAGATTATCGACAAGGCAGATTCAGCCTGTTGGGCATCATTTCCTTATTGTTGGCGTTCGGGATTTCAGCCACTGCGGCTGCCGCTCCGCAACTGCTCAAAGGAAAGGTCAAAGATGCTTCGGGCCAGCCGCTCATAGGGGTCATCGTGCGAGCCGGTGACACCAACAACATCACCTCCACCGATTTTGACGGCAACTACAGCCTGAACATCGACGGTGTCGGAGTGGTCGAGTACTCGCTGCTCGGATATAAGACACAGCGGGTCGAAGTGAAGGGGAGAGCAGTCATAGACATAGTAATGGAAGATGATGTCGAGCTGCTTGACGAGACCGTGGTGGTGGGTTATGGCAGCAAAAGGAGGGGCAGCGTCGCAGCCGCCGTCTCAAGCATCAACAGCGAAGACATAGCCAGAACCACGTCCTCCACACTCTCCGGAGCTCTCGTCGGCAAGATAGCCGGTATCACGAGCAGGCAGAAGTCGGGAGTTCCGGGCAGCAGCGCACAGCTCCAGATCCGCAACCTCGGCACCCCGCTCTATGTCATCGACGGCATCATCAAGAGCGAAAGCCAGTTCAACACCCTTGAGCCTAACGACATCGAGAACATCTCCGTGCTCAAGGACGGAGCGGCCGCTATCTACGGTGTCCGTGCGGCGAACGGAGTCATCCTCGTGACGACGAAGAGCGGTTCGAAAAACACGGGCAGCACCGTCGAACTGGACTTCAACTACGGCTGGCAGGCCTGGACGAGCTATCCTCAGCTGCTGTCGCCGTACGAGTGGATGTTTTCAAACTATATGCTCGAGTCCAATCTCGGCACGCTCGGCGTGACCCCGGATGTCGCGAGAGCCGAACTTGAGAAATGGCGCACCGCCTACTACAATCCGGAGACTGGCGAGGATTACCGGGGATACGACTGGACATCCTATGTCAGCAAGGCCGCACCGCAGCGCAGGCTCTACGGCAGCGTGTCCGGCGGTCAGGACAAGTTTACATACTATGTGTCAGCCAGCCATATAGATCAGGACGCCGTCTTCAAGGACTACAACTATCAGAGGTCCAACGTGCAGTCAAACTTCAACTTTGACATCTCCGACAGGCTCCGTATGGGATTCAGGTTCAGCGGAAACATCAAGAAGAACACGGCTCCCGCCGTGGCCGGCACGGACAAATATGAGGCTCCGAGGAGCGCGCTCTTCCTTCTGTCCCCGATATACCGTCCATACGCCAACGACAACGAAAACTACCTCAACAACATTCCGGGACAGTCCGGACTCAACCTCGCCGCAATGACGATTGAGAACGCCGGCAAGGCGGAGACCAAGACCACCGCAGTGCAGGCCGACTGGGATCTCGACTGGAAGACTCCGATAAAGGGACTCAGCGGCAAGGCCGTATTCTCCTATTCGTATTCCAACGCCGAGTCCGACAACTTCGAGAAGGGGTGGAAAGAATACAGTTACGACAAGGCCACCGACACATATGCGGTGGTATATGACAAGTCCGCAGCAGGCGGCACCTGGATGGAACGTTTCAACACGAGGAACGCCCAGTACTTCGGTCAGGCCCTGCTCAACTATGACAACACGTTCGGCTCACACCACGTGAGCGGAGTAGCCGGCTTCGAGTTCTCCGACACGGATTACCACTCCCTGTCGCTGCAGCAGCACCCTATAGAAAACGAATATATCAACATCATTTCCACCAGCGACAACAATACGGTCGGCGAGGCTAAGTCCAGCAAATCGACGGCGAGCTTCGTCTTCAGGGCCGGATATGATTACGAGGGACGCTATATCGTGGACTTCTCCTCCCGTTACGACGGCTCCTGGAGATTCCCGAAGGGGAAGAGATGGGGATTCTTCCCTTCCGGCAGCGTGGCCTGGCGCGTCTCCGAAGAACCTTTCTTCAAAGACTCTTCAATCAGCAGCTGGTTCTCCAACCTCAAACTCAGGGCCTCATACGGTATGATGGGTGACGACAACCTCGGAAGCCTCTACCCTGATTTCTCTTACCTTGAGGGCTACAACTACTACAGGGGAGCGTCGCTTATATCCGCCGACCCG
>CAVGPE010000043.1:0-8860 GCA_963631065.1 Ruminococcus bicirculans (ex Wegman et al. 2014) | reverse complement strand
GTTCAACTCCGCCACGAGTTCCAAAGTCATAGGCTCCGCATCCAAAGGCACGCCTGTGACCACCATCTCGTGGATGACAGTCAAGATGGCGAACATCGGTCTCGACTTCGGCTTCTTCGGAAACAAGCTTTCGGGAGAGTTCGACCTCTTCAAGAGAACCCGTGACGGCATCCCGGGCACTCCGAGCGACCTGCTCTTCCCGCTTGAGACGGGACTCAGCGCACTCCCGGAGAACCTCAACTCCGACTCCACCATGGGTCTTGATATGTTCGTCAAATGGCACGACAGCTACGAGGATCTCAAATACAATGTGGGGCTGAACTTCACCCTCGCACGCCAGAAGAACGGCACGAGAGCAGGGGAGATATTCTACAACGCATGGGACAAATACCGCTGGGGCAAATCCGACAGATGGTCCAATGTCGTGCTGAATACCGACAAGGGCAACTCCGGCGGAGTCTGGATGTGGACGGCGATAGGGAGATTCCAGTCCCAGGAGGAGATTGACAACTATCCGGTGGACCAGGACGGACAGAACAATGCCACCGTCAGGCCGGGAGACGTGATTCTGCTCGACGTCAACGGGGACGGAATCATCAACGACTATGACGAGCGCCCGCTCGGCTATGCGTCCGCCGACTGGCCGGGAGACTCCAGCACTTCCAACAAGAATCCTCTCATCTCGCTGGGACTCAACATTGGCCTTGAATGGAAGGGTTTTGACCTTTCAGCCGACATCGCGGGAGGATTCCTCAACACGTTCGTGGCTGACTGGTACACGAAATGGGGCGTGACCCGCAGCCAGAACGGCTACTGGTACAACAATATGAACACCTGGCAGCACGAGGACATCTTCGACCTCAGCTCTGAGTGGAAAGAGGGGCTCTTCCCTCCTCTGAGAGGATTGTCGAGCCACTCCGCCCACTGGTGGAATTCCTTCTACTCAAGAAGCGCAAACTATATCCGTATGCGGAATCTGGTACTCGGATACTCGCTTCCGAGCAAATGGACACGCAAGGCGGGCATCGAGCAGCTGCGCGTCTACTTCGAAGGGACCAACCTGTTCTACTTCTACAATTCTCTCCGCGATTACGGCTTTGACCCGGAAATATCCACGGTCAACGGTCAGGACTATCCGCAACACAGAGTTATGTCTATCGGCGTGAGCGTTAAATTCTAAACGGAACGACAAATGAAAGCAAGAAGACTCATCTATACCGCAGCCGCCCTGTCGCTGTTGCTCACATCCTGCGACGATTTCCTGTCAAAGGAGGATCCTACCCAGCTCTCCCTTGAGCAGGTGTATTCTTCAGCAGCCAGCATCAGCAGCATAGCGTCAAATCTGTACAACAGGCTCAATATGCCTCAAAACTTCCGCTCGGACAGCGAATCGTATGACCTTTGCCGTTGGGACGAAGCCATCAGCAACAGCTACTATTGGCAGTTCTCGACGAATGTTTCCAACACATACCGCAATTACTACGATTACGATCTGATAAAGGATATAAACCTTCACATACAGAATCTTGAAGAAGCGGCGGGCAGCATACCGTCCGCGCAGAAAGCCTATTTCCTCGGTGAAGCCCGCTTCCTGAGGGCGTACACCTATTTCCAGATGGTCAAGAATCTCGGCGGCGTCCCTATCGTCACCGAGGTCTACGAGTACACCAACAAGCCTCTGGAATATGCCATGCCGCGCAACACCGAAGCGGAAGTCTATGACTTCATCATCAAGGAGATGGACGAGGTGAAAGATATGCTCGACGTCTCCCCGGCAGGCGGAAATCTTCTGACCAGGGCGACCAAGGCCGCCGCTCTCGCGCTCAAGTCGCGTGCGGCGCTATATGCGGGAACCCTCGCCGTCAACTCGTCGGTGAGTGCGGAGAAGGGCCTGAACCTCGCAAGCGGGGCTACGGGTATCGCCTCAAGCCGTGCCAAGGACTACCTTGAAGCCTGCATAGACGCCTGGAAGGAACTCAAGGCCACCGGCAAGTACTCGCTCCTGACGGGCAGCGGCACGACTCTTGCGGAAAACTACAGCAAAGTGTTCATCACCAAGTCCGGAAACCCGGAACTCATCTTCATCAAGGATTATGACGGCAGCACCGACTTCCCTAACAATTTCACGATGTGGAACATCCCGCGTTCGATGAGGAGCGGCGCCAGTTTCGGTGCGCACACCAACCCTACTCTCAACCTTGTGGAGAGTTTCGAAAGCGTCAGTGACGGGCAGACCGCTCTCAAGGCTTATGTGGGTGCGGAGACGGTCGAGGCTATGGGAGACGAAAGCAGCGCGCTGGAGTATGTACTCTACGACAGCCCTGACGGAATCTTCGCCGGACGCGACCCGAGGCTTGCGGGAAGCGTGATTCTCCCTGGAGGAAGCTTCCGCGGCACCGCCATCAACCTACAGGCCGGACTTGCGGTCAAGACGGCGTCTGGATATGATTTCAAGTCACTCGACCTCGTGGACAACTACGGGACGGACAAGAATCTCTACAACGGCGAGCAGATGACCAGTCTCGACGGACCTTACCGCAACAGCTTCTATACAGGCCACAGCGGCTTCCTCCTCAGGAAATATATGGACACCGCATCAGGCAGCGAATCATCCGGCAAGAGTACTGTCCCTTATATCGTGTTCAGGTATGCGGAGCTGGTCCTCAATGCAGCCGAAGCGGCCTGGTACCTCAACGGCCTCGGAGTCGCAACCTATGACGGCGCATCCACTTCGGAAATCGCGCTGGACTGCGTCAATGAAATCCGCCGCCGCGCAGGCGGGGAGGAGTTCTGCATCCCGGCGTCTCGCCTGACCCTCGACCTGATAAGGAACGAGCAGCGTGTCGAATTCGCGTTCGAAGACCATCGCGTATACGACCTGAAGCGCTGGAGAATCGCTGATGAGGTGTGGGACGGACAGTGGAACAGCACGACCGCACGTCTCACCGGACTCTGGCCGTATAAGGTCTATGCTCCGGGTACGGCCGACGACGGGAAATGGCTTTTCAGAAGAGTCTATATCGAGCATCGCGGCTCCGACAACGAGAAAGGCCTGCCTGTCAAATTCAGTCAGGATATGTACTACTCGCAGTATCCTATAACTGACGGCAATCCGTACATAGAGAAGAATCCAAAGCACTAAAGATATGAAAACCATAATAAGCAGATTGTTGATGACCTCGCTCGCCGCGCTTTGCCTTGCAGCCTGCGAATATGACAACTACGAAGAGCCTGCCGTCGCCTTCGAGGGGCAGCTGCTCTACAATGACCAGCCGTTCCTGTATGACGGCAACTCCGCCCGCACGATGTTCACCTTCCTCCAGAAGGGTTTCGGCAAGGAGGATATCGGAACCACGATGCACATAAAGGCCGACGGCTCCTACAGGCAGCTTCTGTTCAGAAACCAGGACTACTGGCTCACTCTCCAGAACCGCAACTATCCTTTCGAAATCGATGAATTCGCAAATACCGGGCGCGGCTACGACACCCTGTACTACAATATGTCCTCTGCGGTAAAGCAGGACTATCACGTCACTCCGTATTACGAAATCAGCGATGTCAAGGCGGAGCTGTCCGGCATCAACATCGTCGCGAAATTCAATGTCAAGAAGGTTGAGGGCACGACAAAGGCCGCACCGAGAATCACCAAGGTGAGGATTTATCTCGGGACGAACAACTATGTCAACAGCAGGAGTCAGGTTCTCGGCACGGCGGATGTCGACGCCTCTTTCAGCGGCACCGGCGAATTGAGCGTGAGCGTGGACGCAATCAAGTTCCGCTCCGCATATTCCGAGCACTTCAAGGACAACGCCTATTACAGGGTGGCGCTGGAACTCGAGAACACTCCGGACTATTATCTCTTCTCCGACAGGTACGAGATTACCGGCATTCCAAGCTCCTTCAACGACGTGACGTCACAGTTCCTCAAGAACTACAGACAGCCGTTTACGGTCGTTTCCTACTATCCGGACCCGCGCAGGGCCATTCTCGCAGACTGGATTGCATCCAACGATGCCGTAAAGTACACTATGTATGACGGTTGGGGAGACAGGCTCTTTATGTGCGCGGAGAACTGGGGCGGCCCGACGGATCTCGACGGGTGCATCTATCAGACATTCACGCTCCCTAAGGGCAGCTACGTATTCATAGCGACGCGCGGATGGAACTGGTGGGATGTCGAGAACGAGGGCGGTGCAAACCGTGCGTTCTTTGCCGTCGCCAAGGGCAAGGGCATAGGCTGGAAGAGTCCTGACATCATCGCTTCGCTGGACTGCGGCGTATCGGGGAGCCGGGTTTCAATGCCTCTGAACGTGACGGTGGACGCCGACACCGAGGTAAGTATGGGATATGTTGTCCACTTCCCTGCCGGAGAGACCAACGCGCTTTCATTCACTGCTTTCACGATTTATAAAGCTGACTGATATGCACGGCATCCATAATCTGGTAACGCTCCTGTCCCTGTCTTTCGTCGTTCTGACCGTTACGGCCTGTCCGAACGAGATTTCGACCGAAAGTCCGGACAAGTATACCGGAAAGTCTGAATATAGGATAAGCTCCGCCCGTACGGAGCTTATCCTTAACCATAAAGGGGCGGATTCGGGATATGGTATCACGATAAGCGAGTCGGGACAGAAGTATTCCGCCTATGAAGGCGCACCGGTCCGTTTGGAAGTGTTCAGCAGGAATGTTTCCACCCCGGCCATATACAAGTCTGACTATCAAAAGGTTGAAGAGTCAGACGGAGTTCTCATCTGCACTGCCGGGCTTACTGCGGAGGGCGGGTCGGAGTTTACGGTGAAGGACGAGTGGCGGATTGACGAGTCCGGTACGGTGACGCTGACACGCGATGTCGCGGTGGAAGAGGTCGGGTCGGAATATGCGTTCAACTCCCTCTTTATGCTCGAAAGCGACGCCGGGGAGAAAGTCTCCGGATATGAGTATTTCCTCCCGTCGCTGCTGTACCGCAACGGCGACAACCTCAACGCCGACTTCATAGGAAGTTCGCTGTCCGACACCTGGATTCTCGCCAGAGAAGACCGTATGGCCCTGCCGATTGCAATGATGCGCAACACCGCGACAGGCAGGTCGATATCCATCGCCGACATCAACAACGACTACCAGTCGACATCCGATGATTACGGGGCCACGCTGCTGTGCGACAGCAGGTATCATTTCTCCTCTCTGGGATTCAATACGGCCTCGGGCAAGCCTGTCCTCGTCCTGTGCCATCCGGGTTCAGAGGGGGAGCGCACCTATGCGGACGGCAGAGCCGCCGCAAAGAGCCGCTGGGCCAGAAGGGCGCATCCGATAAAGACTTCCGTGAGCCACGGATATACCATCCAAATCCGATTCGGCGAGAGCGACAGCTTTGCCGATGCTCTTAAATACCACTGGAACAGCACTTTCGACACATACGACCCGCAGGTTCTGAAAATCGGAAGCCGGGATGTGAGGGATATGCAGATAGAACTGCTCGACCGCTACTGGATGGAAGACAACGGCGCACCCGGATTTCCGTTCTCGGTACATCTCCCGTCGGGTCAGGTCAATGAAATCTCATACGATATGGGATTTGTGGGGATGCAGGTTTCCTGCGCCTACTACCTGTATCGCGAGGGACTCAGGAACGGCAACACTTCGCTGCGCTCCAAGGGAGAGGCCATACTTGACTTCTGGGCGAAGAACAGCGCCATAGACAACGGAATGCCGAGGGTGTGGTGGGACATCTCCCCGTGGAACAGTTTCAGGAACTCCAACGACCTGAGGAATATGCAGGGCGGGCTTGAGGCTATGATCCTCGCCTGGGGCGCAGCCGCGAAAGCCGGCAGCGGGAGTAAGCCGGAATGGCTCGAATTCTGCGTCAATGCGGCAGACTGGATGCTCTCCGTACAGCATCCCGACGGCAGTCTGGATATGGCATACGACAGCAACGGCGTGTCCATCAATTCCGGACTCCTGCTGACTTCCGCGCCTGTCCGTTTCCTCACATATATGTATGTCGCGACCGGCGAGACGAAGTACCGGGATGCGGCGCTCAAGGCGGGGGAATTCTGCTACGAACAGATACACAGCCCCTACAGGTATGTAGGCTGCGTGATAGACAATCCGTATGTGATGGACAGGGAGTCCGGTCAGAAAGCTTTGGAGGCGTTCCTCTGTCTGTATGATCTGACAGGCTCCGACAAATGGCTGAACGCCGCAGTGCAGGCCGCATACTACACCGTGACATATATGTATACCTGGAACGTGTACCGCCCGGCGGGGAATACCAGTATGGCCTGGTCGGACGACAGGAGCACCGTCGGCATAACGATAATCTCCACCGGACATTCCGGTGCGGATGCGGGTATGTCCTACAATTCTTTCGAATACTTCAGGCTGTATCTTCTCACGGGAGACGAGCATCTTCTGAAGTTTGCGCGTCTGATAGCGAACAACACCAAGCAGACGATGGACTATGACGGCAAGCTCTCATACGCTATGCGCGGACTGCAGACCGAGGCGCTGCGGGTGGTCACCCAGTGGGGCAACAACGTCAATCTCTGGCTCCCGTGGCTGACGGCTGCCGCGCTCGACCCGCTGTATAAGTTCGAGGACGCTTTCGGCTCTATGGAGATAACGGAGATACTCGGCAAGGGCGAGGCGGAGTTGAGACAGGACAACCTCCGTTTCGGAAGGACTCAAGGAATAACCACAGAATGATGACACGACGCACGTTCACGATTACTATTGTGCTTCTGGGTGGGATGCTGCTTGCGGCGTCCCGCCCTGTTTCCGCAAAAGACTATTACTTCAAGCACTATGACAGAAGCAGCGGACTCCCGCATAAGACCGTATATTGCGTGATGCAGGACAGCCGGGGCTTCATCTGGTTCGGTACGAAAGCCGGCATCAGCCGCTTTGACGGACAGAATTTCAAGAATGTCACCTTCACCGGAGGCGGAAACGGTCTGGGTTCGAATATCGTGAACGCGCTTGTCGAGGCTCCGGACGGGACACTCTGGTTCGGTACGCAGGAGGGACTCGGAACATATGACCCCGTGCAGGACAGCTCCAGGCCCTATGCGAGTCCGAATCTTCCGCACGACTTCAGCGTGAGCAGCCTCAACTTCGACAAGCAGGGGAGGCTGTGGGTCACCAGTGCGGGGGGCATCCTGTGCATCGATCCGGAGTCGGGCGAGGAGTGGGCATATGACGCGTCGGAGTATTTCATCCCCAACGGATTGACGGTGACCGCGTCGGGTAAAGTCTGGATTACGGGTTCGGACGGATGTGTACACCTGTTCGAGGCCGAAAAGGGCGAAATGCACAGATACCGGATACTCTCCGGCGACGAGATGTCCCGCCACATAAATCTCCACGGCATCAGCGAATGCGGCGGAGGTGAACTCATAATCGCCACCAACTCCGACGGGGTGCGGACTTTGTCTCCTAATACCGGGGAGGTCGGCACGCTGTTCAATAGGGATGCCGACGGCAACCCGATATTCATACATACTCTGCTGCGTGTCAGGGACGATGAATACTGGTTCGGCAGCGAATCCGGGATACATATATACAGATCCGGGGCGGGTTTCTGCGACAGAATAACGAAGATGTACGACAGGGAGTATGCCCTCTCCGACAATGCCGTACACGCGCTGTTCATCGACCGGGACGGCGGCATCTGGGCCGGAACGTTCTTCGGAGGGGTCAACTATCTGTCCGGGGGTACGCCCCTTTTTGACAAATATCTCCCGACAGATGCGCAAGGCCGGGTTCACGCCAATGTGATAAGACAGATTCTGGCGGCTCCGGACGGCAATCTGTGGGTCGGCACCGAGGACGGCGGACTGTGTCTGCTCGACATATCCGCCGGCGTTCTGTCGATAAGGGACGATATCCGGTGGAACGGGAGGGCGCTTTCAAGAAACATACAGGCTCTGGTACTCAACGGGGGCGACCTGTGGATTGGCACTTTTGACGACGGGGTGTATGTGATGGACCTGAAGACAGAACGGCTCAAGGCTCATATCGGCACCGACGCGTCTCCGTCGGGGCAGTCCGCTCCGCTGACATCGGCTATGTTCAGGACTTCCTCCGGCAAGATTCTTCTCGGCACGCAGGAGGGCCTGTTCGTCTACGACGAGGCGGGAAGGAAGTTCGTCCCTGTCCCGTCAATGGAAGGGCGGTTCATACACGGCATTTATGAGGACCAGCAGCACCGGCTGTGGGTTGGCACGTTCGGTCAGGGACTCTACCGGACGGACGGCGCATTCCTCTCGCGGGACTGCGGATTTTTGAAACTCAATTTCGAGCCGTCCACCATAACGAGCATTTCCGAGAGCGCAAGAGGGAAGCTCTGGATATGCACGGAGGGGTTCGGGCTATATCTGTATGACCCGGTCTCCCTGTCCTGCGACAAGGTCATTTCGGAGCAGGATTATCCGGGAATCATTGTCTATCAGGTGGTCGGCGACGCGATGGGGGACAGTTGGGTGAGTACGTCCTACGGCCTCATCCAATACAATACGGCCACCGGCATAGTCAATCATTTCACGGAGGAAAACGGGCTTCTGACCGACCAGTTCAACTACAATTCCAGCTATCAGAGCAGGGAGGGAAGGATATACTTCGGCTCGCTTCGCGGAATGGTGGCTTTCTCCCCGGAGAATGCGCAGCAGCATCTGCACAGCCCCCTGAAAACTTATTTTACAGGCTTGTGGATCAATGGCAGGGAAAGCGGACAGACGCTGCTCTTCAAGGACAGGATATCCCTGAATCACGACCAGTCCACATTCAGCCTGCAGTTCGCGTCTCCATATTTCTCGTCCGGCGGGAACGTGTGGTACAGGTACAGGCTGGACGGGTTCGACAGCGA
>CAVGPE010000042.1:0-6879 GCA_963631065.1 Ruminococcus bicirculans (ex Wegman et al. 2014) | reverse complement strand
GGACAATACATATCAGGAATTCCGCAAGCTGTAAGAAGCAGCCTTAAGAAATAATGGCTAACTTTGCGCCGTATGAGTCTTTATGATGTCATAGTGAAGCCCGTCGCACGCAGGATGGACCTTGAGAGGGCCTCAGCCGTCGGCTTGAGATACTTCCAGCTCATCGGCAGGATTCCATTCGGCAGGGCATTGAACCGGTGGATACACGGCAACCGTCCGGAAGGTCTGGAGCGTGAGGTGTTCGGACTGGATTTCTACAATCCCCTCGGCCTCGGAGCGGGCCTTGACATCAACGGAGAACTCTACAACGACCTCAACAACCTCGGCTTCAGTTTCGTGGAAATAGGCCCGATGGACGCGGACGGAGTACGGAAAGCGCTGCGCCACCTGCAGTCCGACCCGCCTGACGACATCCTCGCCATCTGCATATCCAAGGACTATCTCACCGCCTTCACCCTCGCCTATGACTTCTGCGACTTCTTCGTGATAGACCTCACGGACGACCCCGGCACGGAGGAGATCGGTCCCCTGCTCGAATCAAGGCTCGCGGAGCAGGAATACAAACCGATAGTCATAAAGCTGCCGGACTACCTCAACGACGGCGAACTCGACACGGTGGCCGACTTCTGCCTGATGAACGGTGTCGACGGCATCGAACTCAGGGCCAACTCCCAGGTAAAGCACGTCCACGAACACACGTCCGGACGGCTGCCGATAATCGCCAACTGCCACATCGACAGCCCGGAGCAGGCCGCCGAAGCGCTCCGCTGCGGAGCGGCTCTTGTAGAGCTGCGCACCGGACTGCTGCGCGAAGGACCCGGAATCGTCAGGAAAACCCTTAAATATCTTCTACACGACAGCAGAAATGAAAGCACCGGTACAGAATAGAATCGCAGCCCTGCTCAAAGAAAGCGGGCGGACGCTCAGCGCGGCGGAATCCTGCACGGGCGGATATATCTCTCATCTGATTACTATGGTCTCCGGCTCTTCGGCCTACTACCTCGGTTCCGTCACGTCGTATGCAGTCAGCATCAAGGAGAGAGTCCTCTCCGTCCCGGCCGACACCATAAGGAAGAACGGAGTGGTCAGTTCACAGGTTGCCGCAGCGATGGCGGAGGGAGTAAGAGAACTGAGCGGAAGCAGCTATTCAGTGGCTACAACAGGCCTTGCCGAAGGCGGGGACGAACGCTATCCGGAGGGTACGGTATGGATAGGTGTGAGCGGTCCGGGCGGCACTTTATGCAGAATCTATCACTGCAATCTCGGCCGGAAAGCCAATATCCGCCGCTTTGCGCGCATTGCCTTGGAAACTTTGGAGGATTACATAAGTAAAGACTTAACGCGCTGATAAATACAAACTAAAACTAAAAGGTTAAACTGTTAAACAAAAATGTTAAGCCATTTTTGTAAACCATAATCAAATTTTATGGCACTTTCTCACCTCTTTCAGCACCCTGAGAATGTTGCCCGAAGCAATCTTTGAAATATCCCTCCTTCCGAAGCCCCGTCTTCTCATCTCATCGGTCAGAAGACCCAGATGTGAGATGTCTTCAAGCCCCTCCGCCGTGACCTCAATCCCGTCGTAATCGGTACCGATTCCCACATAATCGACCCCCACTGTGGAGACGGCGTATTCGATATGGTCCACCACCCTCGCAACCCCGGGACGCGGCAGAGCCGCAAGCTCATCGGTCAGGGCAAACCAGGCTTCCCTTTTCTGCGGGTCGGAAGGGTCGCGGATAAATTCATCCTCTATATATGATTTCTCCCCGAGTCCGGATTCGTAGAGAGTCCTGACGAAGGCGTCATCGAGAAAGCAGGGATATATGCTCATACAGACCACCCCGCCGCTGTCGGCGATCCCCCGCATCAGCTCGTCCGAGATATTGCGCCTGTGCGAGGCGAGAGCCCTGCAGCAGCCGTGGGTATATGCCACCGGAGCGGAAGTCAGGGACAGTACGTCCCGCATAGTGTCATCTGAAGCGTGGGCGAGGTCTATCAGCATCCCGATATCGTTCATCTCCCCCACGAGCCTCCTGCCGAGAGGACTGAGACCTCCCCAACGCCCCTTGCCTGTGCAGCTGTCCGCGTAGCAGTTGTCGGCGCTGTGGGTAAGGGTGATATAGCGCACTCCCCTTCTGTAGAATGACTTGAGCAGCCGCGAAGCGTCACCACCGTCCAGGGCGGAGGCGTTCTCTATGCCGAGCATCACCGCGACCCTGCCGCTTCCGGAGATATTCCGAACCGCGCTTGCCGAAGCCGCGAGGGCGGCCTTATCCGGATTGGCGAGAACCTGTCTCCGGGCGACATCTATCAGCCTGTCCGCATAATCCGTAGCGGCCCTACCCTCAAGCGCCGCAGGGACATACGCGGCGAAGAACGAAGCTCCCACTCCCCCTCGTCTCATCTTGGGAAAATCCACCTGTCCGCGAGCGTTGTCCTCCCCGAAATCCCTCAGCCGGAGCATCTGCGACGGTGCGTCGCAATGGGCGTCAAATATCGTCGTCATATCTTCTCAGTCTATAAGTTCTCCCCACTCCTCTGTCCTTGCGTCAAGTTCCCGCTTAAGCTCCAGATAGCTGCGGGTAAGTTCCATTATGTCATCGCCCTCCTTCGGAGAGGCCAGCACCTGCTCTATCGCCTTCATCTTCTCCTCAAGCGAGGCTATCTCCTTCTCCAGAAAGGATATGCGGCTCTTTTTCTTCCTGTCTTCGCGCACTGCCTGCCGGCTCTCCTCGAATGCCTTTTTCTGCTGCGCGCAGGCGGGCTTCACCGCCGGAGCGCATTTGCGCTCAAGTTCCTGAAGATTCTCTATCCTGCGCTTCTCGAGGAACTCGCTCACCGTACCGAGATGCTCCGTCACCTTCCCGTCGCGGAACTCATACATCTTGTCCACCAGCCCGTCAAGGAAATCCCTGTCGTGCGACACCACAACCAGCGTACCGTCAAAGGCGGCGAGAGCCTGCTTGAGTATATCCTTGGACTTCACGTCCATATGGTTGGTCGGCTCGTCGAGGGCGAGCAGATTGTGGCTCTGAAGCATCAGCCGGGCCATCCCCAGCCTCGCCCGCTCCCCTCCGGAAAGCACCGACACCTTCTTGTCTATATCCCCGCCGCGGAAAAGGAACTGCGCGAGCAGATCCCGGAGCCTGCTGCGGATGTCCCCCACCGCGATACGGTCGAGGGTGGAGAACACGGTCTCGCCACGGTCAAGCACATCTTCCTGATTCTGGGCGAAATATCCGACCTCGACATTGTGTCCGAGCTTCGCCTCTCCTTCGAGCGGGCTGAGTTCTCCCGTTATCACCCTCATCATCGTGGTCTTGCCCTCTCCGTTGCGCCCGACGAAAGCCACCTTCTCCCCTCTCCGTATCTCTATGTCGGCATTGCGAAACACCACTTTCCCCGGATAGCCCACGGTGAGGCCCGCCCCCTTGAACACCACGTCCCCGGAGCGCGGAGCCGGAGGGAATTTCACCGTAAGCCGCACATTGTCAGTCTCGTCTATCTCTATCCTGTCCAGCTTCTCCAGAGCCTTGATGCGCGACTGCACCTGATTGGACTTGGTCGGCTTGTAGCGGAACGCCTGTATGAACTCCTGCGTCTTCTGAATCATCTTCTGCTGGTTCTCGTAGGCGGCGGTCTGCTGCTGGATACGCTCGGCGCGAAGTTCCAGATAGCGGCTGTACGGCACCTTGTAGTCGTTGATATGGCCGAGCATCACCTCCACGGTGCGGTTGGTCACATTGTCGAGAAAGCGTCTGTCGTGGCTGACCAGAAGCAGCGAGCAGCGCACTGATTTGAGATAATCCTCAAGCCACTCGATGGACTCGATGTCAAGATGGTTGGTAGGCTCGTCAAGCAGCAGGAGCTGAGGCTTGCGGAGCAGAATCTTGGCCAGCTCTATGCGCATATTCCACCCTTGGGAGAAAGTCTCCGTGTTGCGCCCCAGCTCCTCGTCTCGGAAACCGAGTCCCAGCAGAGTCCTGCGGGCCTGCACTTCGGGAGGTTCGCTGTGGCTGAGTTCCAGTCTGTCATTGAGATTATTAAGCCTCTCTATCAGAGCCGAATACACATCCGATTCATAATCCGTGCGGGTTTCGAGTTCGCGGGTTATACCCCCTATCTCCTTCTCGATGCGGGAGATGTCGTCAAACGCCGTCATCGTCTCGTTCAGGACGGAAAGCCCCCTGTGGTGCTCCATTATCTGCGGCAGATAGCCCGTCGTCAAATCGTTAGGCTTGTCTATGCGCCCCGATGTCGGACTCTGAAGTCCGCATATCATCTTGAGTATAGTCGATTTGCCTGCGCCGTTCTTCCCGACGAGGCCTATCTTGTCCGTCTCGCTGATATGGAAATTTATTCTGTCCAGCAGCACGAAGCCGCCGTACGATACGGTCACGTCCTCTATAGAAACCATTATTCGAATCTTATGCTGTCAAAAAACTCCGGGCGGTGAAAATCCGGCTTCTCCGTTCCGACGGGGAAAAGGCTGAGGTAGTGCCGGGTCGGAAGCGCGTCACCGCATTTGTAGAAATTGCCCCGCGCCTCAAGCCCGCCGAAATCCACTATATCGTGATGCACGAAGGTGGATGCCGGGATGTCCAGCTCCAGCTCCCATTGAGTCGGGGCCTCCCGCAGAGCGAAAGGCCTGCTGCCCAGACTGCTCCTGCGCCGGATGCCACGATACGCCTCCTCCGGCAGGGATTCACGGCTGAACCTGTCCGGTCCGCAGCACAGAAGTATGCGGCCTATGCAGCTGCACTCAATATTATAATACAGCCCGTCATCCGACGGAGCAAAGAAGAATTCCACGCAGGAGTCCCTGTATACCGCCCCTCCGTCCTCCGCACAGGCGGCGGCCACGGCATCTTCCTTCACCCTGTATCTGAGATGAAGCTCCCTTCCGCTGTGGCGGACTTCAAGCGACACTTGAGGCCGGTACGGATAGGTTTCCGGCCAGTTTACGCAGTCAATTCCGTATTCCTGCGGGATTCGGGTGATGAGCATAGCAGAATTGAAAGTTCATAAAGCAGATAAAGCGGTATCGCCAGCACGAACATCGACACCGGATCGGCCGGGGTGACGAGGGCGGCGACCACCAGCACCAGCACCAGAGCATATTTCCTCCCTCTCCGCAGCACGGAACGGTCGATGATGCCGAGACGTGACAGGACCAGCGCCACTGTCGGGAACTCGAACGCCACGCCGTTGAGCAGTACCATGGAGGTGAACATAGACATATAGGAACTGAGGCTGATGGTATTGACAACCGCCGATGATACCGTATAATTCACGAAGAACTGCAGGCACAGCGGAAGAATGAGGAAATATCCTACGACCACGCCGGCATAGAAAAGCAGCGTCGAAAGCAGAAACGCCGTCCCGACAGCCTTCTTTTCCCTTGCGTAGAGCGCGGGCGCGACAAACTTCCACAACTCCCTCACGATGAATGGGAAGGAGAGGATGAGACCGGCGGCGAGCGAAGCGCGCAGATGCACGAAGAACTGTGCGCTCAGTTCAATGTTGACAAGGCTGAAACTGAAATCCCAGCCGAGCAGCCTGTAGAAACAGAAGTCAGACCTCGTCGGAGCGAGTATTATCCCGTCGAAGAGAAGGCTGCGGAAGCACAGTCCGAGACAGGAGAAGGCGCAGAGATAAAGAGCCGAGCGGATGATGCAGCCCCTCAGCTCCTCAAGATGGTCCCAGAAGGACATTTCCTTGCCGGCACTCCCCTCCGCCACCGTCTATTCCGGTTTTGAAGAGCCGCCCCCAAGTCTCTTGCCACTGTCGCCGTCTTCGTCGTCAGTCCCGTTGAGACCTTCCTTGAAGCTCCTGACTCCCTTGCCGAGTCCCTTCATAAGTTCCGGCACCTTCTTGCCTCCGAAGAGGAGGAGAACTATGAGGGCGATGGCCACGATGTTCCACCAGCCCATAACGAGAGGATAGGTAAACATAAGCATATATCGTTATTTGAGAGAATCCAACGATGCTTCCAGAGCCTCGATGCGGGCGAGGCAGTCGGCCTCCTTCTTCCTTTCGCCGTCGATTACGGCCTGAGGCGCACGCGAGGTGAACTTCTCATTGGAGAGCTTCGCCCGCACCCCGGAAAGGAACTTGCGCTGATGTTCCAGTTCGGAGAGAAGCTTGGACTTCTCGTCATCGGCGTCAATCAGCCCTTCGAGCGGAACGCTGAATCCGACCGTCCCGCAGATGAACGACACTGCGGAGCCTTCGGCCTTGCCAGACCTGACGGCGGAGAGTTTGGCTGACTTCATCAGGACCGGAATCAGTTCCTCCGGGAAGTCCCCGTCCACATAGAGTTCCAGACTCTGCTTCGGGGATATCTGCTTCTGCGCACGTATGCCCCGCACGGAGACCACGACCTCCTTGAGGATATCGAATCCTGCCAGGAATCCGGCATCATAAGGCCCTGCCGCAGGAGTCCTCTGGAACATAATGCTGTCAGCATCCGCACGCCTGTCCATAGCCTGCCACAGCTCCTCCGTGATGAAAGGCATCACGGGATGTATGAGCTTGAGCAGCTTCTCGAAGAATGTGCGGGTGGCCGCGTATGTCCTGCCGTCCACGGCGCAGCCGTAGGCCGGCTTGACGATTTCCAGATACCAGCTGCAATACTCGTCCCAGAAGAGCTTGTACACGGCCATCAGAGCGTCGCTGATACGGAACTTGCGGTAATGGTCCTCCACCGTCTCTATGGTGCGGGAGAGCAGATTGTCGAACCACTTGACCGCCACCCTCGCCTCCTCGCCCTGAGAGGCCTTGTCGTCCACGCTCCATCCGCTCACGAGCCTCCAGGAGTTCCATATCTTGCCGCAGAAGTTGCGTCCCTGCTCGACCTGTGACTCGTCGTAGAGG
>CAVGPE010000041.1:0-3606 GCA_963631065.1 Ruminococcus bicirculans (ex Wegman et al. 2014) | reverse complement strand
GCCGGGCGGTGTTCGCCTACAGCGTCAAGGACAAGGACAATTATATCACAGTGGGACTGGATGTCAGCGGGAGGCCTTCATTGAGCGTGGATTACGCCGTGGATGGGGACAGACGGCACCTCTCGACCATAGACCTCTCCGCCCTCATCACTCCGGAGAACGCCCGCGACTCCCACCACCTGACCCTCAAGGTCAGCACTCCCGGCTATCATCTGAAATCCAATCTTATAGTGCTGCTCGACGGGAAGATGCTGCGTCCATCGGATGGAGTTACGGGAGGCCCCGCGAGGGAGAATGTCTCGTCCGGCAATCCGTATCAGATGGTCATCACTCCGTATCCCGGCGGGGAGAGGGTGCACGACTGGGCGCGCGTGCACTCGATAGGCTTCCTCCAGCCCGAGGGGCAGAAGGCCGAGTTTTCCAACATCAGCATTTCCGAGGACAACTGGAACACGGTGCTGTACTCCGACCCTGAGCAGGTTCACAATGTGAACGGCACGGGCCGCCTGCAGACTTGGGAGCCGTATGGAAAGGTGTCCGCCCCGATGCTGCGCCGGGGCGTGGAGATTGACCGTCCCGTCAGGAGCGCGAGGCTGTATGTGACGGCACGCGGGATATACGAGTTCTATATCAACGGGCAGCGGGTCGGAGGCGACCGGTTCAATCCCGGATGGACGGATTACCGCTACCGGATAATGTACAACAGCTACGATGTCACGTCTATGCTCCGTCAGGGCTCCAACGGCCTTGGGGCTATGCTCGGCTCGGGATGGTACAGCGACCTCAACATCTTCACTTCGGCATATGTGGACCCTTACGGGATAAGCCAGTCGCTGATTGCGAAGCTGCTCGTCACCTACGAGGACGGCACTTCGCAGGTGATTGTGACCGACGGCAAGTGGAAAAAGTACGATGAAGGCCCGGTGGTGCGCAACGGCTTCCAGTTCGGCGAGGATTATGACGCGCGCAGGGAGGTGGACGGCTGGAAGGAGGGCGGTTTCGATGACACCGCCTGGGATGATGCCGACATCTTCTCCCGTCCCGCCCCGACGGTGCGGATTCAGGCCTATGTGGGCCTCCCGATACAGAACAATATCACCCTTACTGCCGTCAGCGTCAGCGAACCGGTCAAGGGGACATATGTCTATGACTTCGGGCAGAACGTGGTGGGCGTGCCGAGGCTTGAGGGGATGAAGGGCCGCTCCGGGCAGACTGTCACCCTGCGCTACGGGGAGATGATCTATCCGGAGACGATACCGGCGGAGCCTGTGGAGCCTTATACGGTGGAGATGTACCGCCGGATGAAGGGGCAGGTGTATGTGGAGAATTACAGGGGGGCGATATCGATAGACAACTATATTATGCGCGGGAGCGCCGCCGGGGAGACTTATCAGCCGGTTTTCACCGACCACGGCTTCCGCTATGTTTCAGTGACGGGACTCGGCAAGGCCCTCCCCGTGGAGTCCGTCAAGGCCGTGGTGCTGGAATCCATAGGAGAGACGACCGCCCGCTTCGAGAGTTCGGACGCGAATGTCAACCGCCTCTTCGAGAACATACTCTGGGGGCAGCGGGGCAACTTCCAATCCGTCCCGACGGACTGCCCGCAGCGCGACGAGCGGCAGGGATGGACAGGCGACGCGCAGGTGTTCGCGCGCACGGCGACCTATTTCAGCCCGTGGGTGTCCGGCTTCTATGACCGCTGGCTATATTCGATGAGGGACAATCAGAACCTCGACGGAAGCTACTTCAACTACTACCCGGTGACTGGCCGTCCTCCATACGGCTTCGCCAACGATAACCCGGGCTGGATGGGCTGGATGGACGCCGGCATAATCGTCCCTTACCAGGTCTATATGCAGTACGGCGACATCAGAACCATCGGGCGGCACTATGATTCTATGGTGAGGTATATGGATTATCTGGAGCGTCAGGCGGACGGCTTCCTGCAGCCTGACAGCGGTATAGGCGACCACCTCGCCGTGGAGCGCACCAACATAGGCCTCACGAACACGGCCTACTATGCCTACGATGCCTATATGATGTCCAAGATGGCCGCCGCGCTCGGCAAGACTTCGGACAGCCGCAAATATGCGGAGCTTTATGACAATGTCAAGAAGGCGTTCAACGCCGCCTATGTCCGCGAGGACGGGGTGACCGTCGCTCCGTACAAGGCTTTCCGCTGGCCGGGGATGCCTGTCCCGGAAGACGGGCCGAAGGACGGAGACATCGTCCCGGTGGACACCCAGACCTCTTATACACTGCCTTTGCGCTTCGGACTCTTCGACGACTCGGTCAGGGACAAGGCCGTTGAGAATCTCGTGAAGAATATCGAGGAACACGGCAATACTCTCACCACGGGCTTCATCGGTACGCCGAACCTCAATCCGGCACTCTCCGACGGAGGCCGTGACGACGTGGCGTTCACCCTCTTCGAGCAGACCGCCTGCCCGTCCTGGCTCTACCCTGTGCTTCAGGGGGCTACCACGATGTGGGAGAGATGGAATTCCTACACCGTCGAGAACGGCTTCGGCCCGGTGGATATGAACTCGTTCAACCACTACGCCTACGGTGCGATAGGGGAGTGGATGTACGCCTATCTGCTCGGTTTCCAAAGGGATGAGGACAGCCCGGCGTACAGGCATATCATCCTCCAGCCTCGCGTGGGCGGAGAACTGAAATATGTCAAGGGAGGCTTCGAGACTCCGTATGGCCGCATCGACGGCGGCTGGGAGAAGACATCGCACGGCTATATATACCGTGTCACCATTCCGGCCAACACCACAGCGTCGCTGACCCTGCAGGCGGACGGAGTCTCCCGCGTGAAGGTGCTGCGCGGCTCGGAGGGTGTAGGCCCGATGCGCAGCCTCAAGGGGAAGGTGATGGCCGAACTCGAGTCGGGAACCTACGAATTCGAGGTCAAGGACTGATGTCCTCCCTTACCGTCTTAAGGTCTTGGAGGCGAGGTTGAGGCTGTATTTGAAGTAGCTGCTGCCCTTGTAGAACGACATCGTAAGGACGCTCCCGTCAAGCTCGATGCTGTTGAGCAGGCGGTCGCGGTACTTGTCCCGGCACTCCGGCTCAGCCCAGGCCAGCACATAGTCGGAGCTTGCCTTCTGATAGACTACCACCACCGTGTAGCCCCTGATGTCCATCAGCGCGGCGCGGTATTTGGCGGAATTGACCTTGCCCTTGACTGCGGCGAAGTCCTCCACGAGGGAACTTTCTTCAGGCAGGATATTGAAGCTGAGCTTGCTTGCGCCTGTAAGCGCGTCCGGGTTGTGTTCGAGCCACCAGCCGATGGCCGCGTCCGTCAGATAGTCCCTCTCCGGAATGGCGTCCAGGGAAGGATTCCCCTCCAGACGCGAAATCATCAGTCGACGCTGCGGCTGACTCTCTCCGCCCGTGAGGCCCTTCTCTATGCGTCCTGTGATGCGGTACGGCTCCCCGGAGCCGGCTTTGAGGGCGTTGGAACCCCTGAACGCCACTGCATCGAAGGCATCGCTCGAAGGGCAGTAGCACGCCTCGACATAGACCTGCTGCGATTCGTCAGAGGACGACATCAGATAGCTGAAGCCGAACCAGTCCGCGCCCTTGATGCGGAAGCTG
>CAVGPE010000040.1:25439-25905 GCA_963631065.1 Ruminococcus bicirculans (ex Wegman et al. 2014) | reverse complement strand
TGTCCCGACGGCCGTCTGCGCCGGGGGGACAAGGTCTATATCTGGCAGAAAAAATAAGCCGGAAGCAAGTCGGAAGTGTTTGTATAGCGATATAAATTGTTCGGAAAATGAAAAATACTATGATTCTTGCGGGAGTGCTTCTCCTCGCCCTTTCCTGCCGGTCCGGCAGACAGGAGTCTAATCTCGCCGGAGGCGATGACGGATGTTTCGGGCTTTATCCCCAGATACAGAATGTCCTCTCGCGGCAGACCCTCTCCCTGGACGGGGACTGGAAGGCTTTCGTGGACCAGTATGAGACGGGATACTACGACTACAGGCGCAATCCTATGCCGGACGGGGAAACCTTCTTCGCGGACAGGAAATTCAGCGACGACCGCACCAAGCTCGTGGAATACGACTTTGACACAGCCTCCTCCCTCCGCGTGCCGGGCGACTGGAACACGCAGCGTCCCGAACTCTATATGTA
>CAVGPE010000040.1:17236-25359 GCA_963631065.1 Ruminococcus bicirculans (ex Wegman et al. 2014) | reverse complement strand
ATCCGGCTCCTGGCCGCCGCAGTTTCCTCTATTTCGGCGCGGCCAACTACGAGGCGGTGGTCGGAGTGAACGGAGCCGCGGTGGCAAGGCATGTCGGCGGATTCACCCCGTTCAATATAGAAGTCACGGACCGCCTCAGGGAAGGGGACAACACTGTAATCGTCAAAGTGGACAACAAGCGTGTCCGCGAAGGAGTTCCCACCATCAATTCAGACTGGTGGAATTACGGCGGCATCACCCGCAGCGTATATCTTGTCGACGTACCCGAGACATTCATCCGCGACTACTCTGTCAGTCTTTCCCCTGACGGGAAGGGGATAAGCGCCTGGGTTCAGCTCGACGGACCGGCGCTCTCCCAGGAGGTGACGCTCCGCATAGACGAACTCGGAGTCGGAGCGACATCCCGGACGGACGCATCCGGTCGGGCGGAGTTCGAGATTGCGGCGAACCCTCTGCGCTGGTCTCCGGCCAGCCCGAAACTCTATGCCGTGCAGCTCGCCTCGCAGACGGACTCGGTCGCTGACCGCATCGGATTCCGCACGGTAGAGGTGGACGGGACGCGGATTCTGCTCAACGGCGAGCCGGTGTTCTGCAAAGGGGTCTGCATCCACGAGGAATCACCTTTCCCTCAGGGCGGGCGTGCCGTCGGGGCGAAGGACGACCGCGAACTGCTCTCCTGGGCCAAGGACCTCGGCTGCAATTTCCTGCGTCTTGCGCATTATCCGCACAACGAGGAGATGGTGCGGCTCGCCGAGGAGATGGGATTTATGCTATGGGACGAGATTCCGGTCTACTGGACCATAGACTGGACCAATCCCGACACCTACGCCAACGCGCAGCATCAGCTTGAGGATATGATTTCGCGTGACCGCAACCGGGCCGGAGTCATCATCTGGTCGGTGGCCAACGAGACGCCTCACGGGGAGGCGAGGCTGCGCTTCCTCCGTTCGCTCATCGCCAAGGCGAGGGAGATGGATTCTTCGCGGCTCGTGAGCGCGGCGATGGAGAAGGACTATCTGGACGAGAACACGCTCACGGTCCAGGACGAGCTGCTCCGATATGTGGACATCATCAGCTTCAACCAGTATCTGGGATGGTACGACGGAGACGCGGACAAGTGCGGCAGGGTGAAGTGGACTTTCCCGGTCGAGAAGCCGGTTGTCATCACGGAGATGGGAGGCGGAGCCAAATACGGGCTGCACGGAGCAAGGGAGGAGCGCTTCACCGAGGAATATCAGGAGTATCTCTTCGAGCAGAATCTCGCGATGCTTGACCGCATCCCGGAACTCGCCGGTGTCACCCCGTGGATACTCAAGGACTTCCGCTCACCGCGCCGTTTCCTTCCGGGCATCCAGGACGACTACAACCGCAAGGGTCTCGTCTCCGAGAAGGGTGAACGCAAGCTGGCTTTCGGAGTCTACCGCCGCTGGCGTTCCGAATAGCGCAGGGCCGTATATGGGCAAGGGGGAGTGCCTCGGATGAGACTCGAACTCACACGGACATTGCTGCCCAAGGGATTTTAAGTCCCTCGTGTCTACCATTCCACCACCAAGGCTCGGAGGGCAAAGATACGCAAAAAACTAAAAATATTTCTTTTCCTGCCTGTTGAGGGCGAGGAAAATGAAAATCATCATAGAGAACGACAGCAGCGAGGATCCGCCGTAGCTCAGCATAGGCAGCGGAATGCCGATTACCGGCACCAGCCCGACGGTCATCCCGATATTGATGAACAGGTGCATAAACAGACAGGCCGCCACGCAGTAGCCGTATATGCGGGAGAACGCCTCACGGCAGTTCTCGGCATCCCGCAGCAGCCGGGATATCAGATATACATACAGCAGAATCAGCGCCAGGCAGCCCAGGAAGCCCCATTCCTCCCCTACGGTGCAGAAGATGAAATCCGTACTCTGCTCCGGCACGAAGCCGAAAGTCGTCTGCGTGCCGTTGAGGAAACCCTTGCCCGTAAGACCTCCTGAGCCGATGGCGATCATTGACTGCCTTACGTTGTACCCCACGCCGGCGGGGTCTTCCTTCATCCCGAGAAGCACCTCGATTCTCTGGCGCTGATGGTCCTGAAGCACGTTGTTGAACAGGAACTCCGTAGCGAAGACGAGTGCCGTGCCGAGCGCGAGGACAAGCAGCGTCCGCCCTATGTTTTCCATCCGCAGCCTGCCCTTCCGGTAGCCGGAAGCGAAGAAAAAATACAGGGTGCAGACAAGCGCGAGAACGGCGGCTGCGGCCCACCACGGAGCGGTGAGAGTCAGGACGAACAGCGCAATCGCCGTTCCGAGGAAGATGAACCACCAGCCGGAAATCCCTTCGCGGTACAGGACGAGAAGATATCCCAGATACACCAGCGCGGACCCCGTCTCGCTCTCTCCGAGTATGGCGAGCATAGGCAGGCCTACAATCCCCGCCACCGCAAGGAATCCCCTGCGCGAGGTAATCCGGAATCCCTGCCTGCTCATCGTCAGGGCGAGCATCAGGGATGTCGTTATCTTGGAAATCTCCGCCGGCTGGAACTTGACCGGCCCCAGTTCGAACCACGAGTGAGAACCCTTGACATCCTTGCTGACGAAAATCACAAGCACAAGCAGCGCAAGCACAAAGAGATAGCCCAGAGGCGCAATCACCTCCCACAGGCGGGGGTTGATTGCGAACAGTATCAGGGCATCGACGACAAGCGAGACGGCAATCCAGACGAGCTGCTTCCCGCTGCGGAAGCCCGGATCGAAGATGGAGGACGGCTCGGCGGAATATGTAGAGGCATAGATGCTCACCCAGCCTATAAGCACAATCACAAGATAGCACAGGATGAGCTTCCAGTCAACCGTCTGCCGGAGTTTTCTCTCTAAGTGGCTGCCGCCCGTGTGAAGAAGAGTCATAGTGTCCTAAAAGAATCTGGTGTTGAGCATTTTGTCTTCGAGATGCCTGCGCTGAGGGGAGATCTCCCCCTTGAGGTACATCTCCAGCATCAGGGAAGCCACGGGCAGGGCCCAGGTCGCCCCGAAGCCGGCGTTCTCCACATAGGCGGCCACCGCAATCTTCGGATTGTCCTTGGGGGCGAAGCAGATGAACACCGAATTGTCCTTGCCGTGCGGGTTCTGCGCCGTACCGGTCTTGCCGCACACGTCCAGCCCCGGGATGGCCGCGCTCCGGGCCGTCGCTCCTGCCGAGCCTCTCCCGTTCACCGCCATATACATCCCGTCCACGGCTGTTTGGAAGTGTGTCGTGTCCACGAGGGTGTAGTGCCGTTCGCGGAAGCGCCCGTCGATGCTCACCCCTTCGGAATCCTTGACGATATGGGGGATGTAGTAGTAGCCCCGGTTCGCCATAATCGCGGCGAGATTGGCTATCTGCAGCGGCGTGGCCCCGATTTCTCCCTGCCCGATGGACAGCGATACCACGGTCTGGAACTTCCACCTTCCCTTGCCATAGATGCGGTCGTAGTAGGATGAGGATGGGATGTTGCCTCCGAGTTCTGAAGGGAAGTCGCTGTCCAGCTTCTGTCCGAAGCCGAAGCTCAGCACATATTCCCTCCACGCGTCGAGAGCTTCCGCCGTGCCGGCATATTCATCGTTTTCGAGGATGTTGCGCATCACATAGCAGAAATATCCGTTGCAGGAGGTCGCGATGGCGTCCTTGAACTGCAGCGGCGAGGAGTGCGCGTGGCAGCCGAGCTTGCGGCCTGCACCGTAGTAGAAGCCGCCGTTGCACGGATAAGAGTTCGACGGCTTAAGCACGCCCTCCTCCAATCCTATAAGTCCGTTGACGAGCTTGAACACCGACCCCGGAGGATAGGACGCCATCACGGTCCGGTTGAACATAGGCTTGAGCGGATTGCCGGAAATCTCCCCGTAGTGCCGCCCTATGTCGGAGAGCACGTCCACGTCGATGCCGGGGCTTGAGACCATAGCGAGGATTTCTCCGCTGGACGGTTCTATGGCCACGACCGAGCCGACCTTCCCCTCCATCAGCCTCTGCCCGTACTGCTGGAGATGGGCGTCGATTGTGGACACTATGTCCTTCCCGGGTACGGCGGGCTTGTCCTCGCTGCCGTCGGCATAGGATGACTGAAGCCTGTTGCGGGAGTCGCGGAGGTAGATGTGATAGCCCTTCTCGCCGCGCAGACTGTCCTCCATAACTGCCTCCAGTCCGGTGCGGCCCACATAGTCTCCGGCCTTGTATTCCGGGTGCTTGCGTATGTAGTCGGCGTCCACTTCCGATATGTAGCCGAGAAGATTGCCCCCGGCGTTGAACGGGTATTCGCGTATGCTCCTCACCTGTGCGCTGAATCCCGGGAAGCGGTATTCCTGCTCTGCAAATCGGGTATAGGTCTCGTGAGGCACCTGTTTGAGCAGGGTCTGGGTCCGGTAGCCTATCCTGCTGCGGTAGGTTCTGTAATACCGCATCTTCTCCCTGATGAAATCCGCCGTGGTGTCCAGCGCGGCGGCGAGCGCGAGAGTGTCGAACTGCTTCACGACCCTCGGCGTGACCAGGATGTCGTAGCAGACCGAATTGCTCACCAGAATCTCTCCGTTGCGGTCATAGATTACGCCCCTCGGCGGATAGACGGTCGCGTAGACCATCGAGTTGTTGGATGCGTCCTTCTTATATTCGTCGTTGATAATCTGGATATAGAACAGTCTGGCCAGCAATATGACGGCCACCACTGCCAGCCCGATGAGAAGCCTGTTGCCTCGGTTCATTTCCATTTGCCCGCAGAATCAGAAAAGAACAGACCCGCTATCGGAAGCGAAACTCCCGAACTCAGGGCCAGCGACAGTATGAACTTGACGGCCATCGCCCATAGCGGACAGGTCCCCGCGCTGTCGGCGATGATGTAGATGGAGAGGAATACGGCGTTGAACAGCACGATTGCAAGGAGAACCTTGAGATAGCCGAAGCGTCCGGAGGAGATGTCTCCGGCTCGGGTGAAAAGTTCGTCCCCGAACACCGCCGAGAGTATGGGTCTGCGCAGGAAAGCCGCAGGCACAAGGGCGAGGGAGCTGAGACCGAGCGGACTGCCCGAGAAAAAGTCCGCCGCGAACCCCGTGGCAAAAGCTATGACGAGCGAGAGATTGACCCCGCATTTCAGGGGCAGCCCGAATATCATAAGCGGGAGCAGCGCGACCGTCAGCAGCGGAGTGAAATTGAAAAAATTCCACAGTAGCACCTGGGCGGCGAGCAGCAGCAGGTATTTGGCCGTAAATTCTCCCGTACTCATCTCGTCCCGTTTTCCGAGGCTTCAAGCGCCTCTATTTCTCCTCTGGAGGAGTTCTCCGTCACAGTCACATAGCGGAGACTGTTGAAATCCTGAAACAGGCGCACGCTCACCTGACTGCTCGTCCCGTCCACCAGACGCGTCTCTCCGGTGACTCCCACCGGTATGTCCGCCGGGAAGATGGCGGAGTAGCCGCTCGTCCTGACGGTGTCGCCCGGACTGATGCGGTAATGCGGAGGTATGTCGTTCACGACGGCTCCGCGTCCGCTCACTCCGTCCCATTTCAGGGGAGCGGTCACTCCGCTCTCCCCGAGCCTTACGCTGATGCTGATATTGGAGTTCATAAGCGTCAGCCCATATGAGTAGTGCCTGTCCACCGCACTTACCACCCCGACAATCCCCTTGTCCGATATGATTCCCGACTGCGGGACTATGCCGTCTTCCGTCCCCTTGTCGAGGATGATGTAACTGTGTGCCGTACCCCGGCCCAGCTTGACAACGGTGGCCGGAGTGTAGCGGAATCCGCCTCCGTCCGCCGCTTCCGCAGGGAGTCCGTATCCGGATTCGCTCAGGCTTCTCCAGTATCTCAGCTCGTCCCGGAGCCTGGCGTTCTCTTCGGCGAGGGCGTCGTTCTGCCTGTAGGTGTAGAAATGGCTGCGGACTTTCTCCCCGCCTCCCCACAGCACGGCGGCCGTCCTGCGGGAGATGCGGTTGAGCCAAATGTTCTGGAGAGAGGAACTCCTGTCGAGCATAGCAAGCGCGGCGACCTCCATCAGGATGAAGATTGCCGCGCTGATTACAATAGAATAAGTCCTTCTGCCCTGTGACATCTACCTCATAAGGAATGAATAGCTGTCAGTGTGCTTGAGAGCGTCGCAGGTCCCGCGTCCCACTGCGTGCAGCGGATCCTCGGCGACGTGGAAGTCTATGTTCACCTTGTCCTTGAACCTCTTCGCGAGTCCCCTCAGCAGGGAGCCGCCTCCGGCGAGCCAGATGCCGTTCTCCACGATGTCGGCGTAGAGTTCCGGCGGAGTGTTCTCGAGAACCTGAAGTATGGATGTCTCTATCTTGGCGATGGATTTGTCGAGACAGTGCGCTATCTCCTGATGGGTGATGGTGACCTCCACCGGATGTGCGGTCATGAGGTTCGGTCCGCGTGCGATGAACGGGGTCGGAATCTCGTCCTCTTCGAGGTCCGGAATCACGGCTCCCACCGCAATCTTGATTTTCTCCGCGGTAATCTCGCCCACCTTGATATTGTGCTGCTGGCGCAGATAGTACTGGATGTCGCTCGTGAACACGTCGCCCGCAGTCCTGATGCTGTCCTGCTGCACGAGGCCTCCGAGGGAGATTACGGCAATCTCCGTGGTTCCTCCTCCGATGTCCACCACCATATTGCCCTGCGGGGCTTCGATGTTGAGGCCTATCCCGAGGGCGGAGGCCATAGGCTCGAATATGAGATATACATCACGTCCTCCGGCGTGTTCGGTGGAGTCGCGCACGGCCCTTATCTCGACCTCCGTGGATCCGGACGGGATACCCACGACTATCTTGCGGTTCGGAGTGAAGAGGCTGCGCCGCTTGCTGCCGACCTGCCTGATGAATCCGCTGATCATCATCTCCGCCGCGTTGAAGTCGGCGATTACGCCGTCGCGCAGAGGCCTGATGGTCTTGATTCCGGGATTCTCCCTCTCCTGCATAAGTTTAGCCTTCTGTCCGATGGCTATGCACTTGCCGGTATTGTTGTCTATGGCTATGATGCTCGGTTCGTCCAGCACTATCTGTCCGTTCTGGTAGATGACGGTGTTGGCCGTGCCGAGGTCTATTGCCAGTTCTTGATTCAAAAATGCCATTGTAAACCTTTGTACTAATTTGACAAAGGTAAGCAAAATATTTAATTTTGCGAAGTTTATTGTTTGCGAAATTTCAGTTATGAGATACGCTCAAAAGAGACAGACATATGTGGTTTTCGTGGCCGGGGGGAGCGGGACCCGTATGGGAGGGGATGTCCCGAAGCAGTTTCTCCCTCTCGGAGGAAGGACCGTGCTGCAGCGCACGATGGAGCGCTTCATAGAGGCCGTCCCCGATATGAAGGCCGTCACGGTGCTTCCGAAGGCCCATTTCCGCACTTGGAAGAATATCTGTCTGGAGAGTCCGTTCGACTTCCCGCAGATGCTCGTGGAGGGCGGCATCACCCGCTTCCAGTCCGTGCGCAACGCTCTGGACAAGGTGCCTGACGGGGCCATAGTGATGATACACGACGGCGTGCGCCCTTTCGTCAGTCCCGCGCTGATAACGCGGCTGCTGGAGGAGGCCGGCGAAAGCGGTGTCGGCGCAATCCCCGTGCTGCCCGTGACGGACACCCTGCGCTCAGTCCGCCCGGGAGTGCCCGATCCGGACAGAAGCGCCCTGGTCGCGGTGCAGACCCCGCAGGTGTTCCTGTCCGAAGACATAAAGAAAGCCTACGGCAGGGCGTATGAACTGTCGTTTACAGATGACGCTTCTGTCGCCGCGAAAAGCGGGATAGACATCCGTATGGTGGAAGGGGAGAAGTTCAACATCAAGATAACCACCCCCGAAGACCTCGTGGCCGGAGAGGCTATTCTTTCACGGCAAAGGGTCTGAAACTGGTACTCTTGTAGTCCTTTACCCAGATTTCGCGTTCGAACGACTGGTCGAGCGAAATCATAGTGTCGGTCGACTGCACATACGGAATCCTCTGGATGGTGTTGATGAGGATGTTCATAAGGTGTTCGTTGTCAAAGCAGTACACCTTCAGGAACAGGGCGGCCTTGCCTGTGATGAAGTGGCACTCCACAATCTCCGGCATATGCTTGAGCGCGGAGACCACCTCCGGATATTTGTTGTCCTCCGAGAGGCAGACGCTGATGAATGCGCA
>CAVGPE010000040.1:0-17226 GCA_963631065.1 Ruminococcus bicirculans (ex Wegman et al. 2014) | reverse complement strand
GTTTTATGACCATCCTCGACCCGGATATCACGCCGTTGCTTTCCATCTTCTTGACTCTCTGGTGGACCGCCGCACCGGAAATGTTGCATTCGCGGGCGATTTCCAGAAAGGGCATTCTCGCGTTGTTCACGAGGAAGGACAGGATTTTCCTGTCTATCTCGTCGATGTGATAATTGGCCATGCTTTCTTCTATTGCTGTTTCTTGAATCGTTTCGGTCTGGATGAGGTCGGTGTGCCTTCCTCGACTATGCGGCGGCACTCCTCTTCGCTCAGCGCGGCTGCGTCGCACCCCTTAGGCAGCTTGTAGTTGCCCCCGGCGTGCTTGATATAAGGGCCGTAACGCCCGTTGACGACGCTTATGTCAGCGTCCTTGAACTCCTTTATGACGGGATTTGCGGCGGCGGACGCGTTGCGTATGACGCTTTCGCACTCCTGCAGGGAGATGGTGAACGGATCCGCTCCTCGGGGCAGGGAGACATTCTTCTCCCCGTATCTGACATAAGGCCCGAAGCGGCCCTTCAGCACGGTGACGGGAATTCCGTCCAGCTCTCCCAGGCTGCGCGGCAGCCGGAAGAGAACCAGAGCCTCCTCAAGCGTGATATTCTCTATCAGCTGGCCTTTGGAGAGGCTGGCGCACTGCCTTTCCTCCCCTTCGCCCTTCTGAACGTACGGCCCGAACTGACCGTATTTCGCCACCACCTTCTTCCCGTCCGACGGGTCGATTCCGATTTCCCTCTCCACACGGCTGTACTGCCCGTCGTGCATGGTTTCCTCCACCTTCTTGTGGAAGTCTCCGTAGAAATCAGCGATTACCGAATTCCAGACCATCTCCCCTTCGGCGATGCTGTCGAAGTCCTTCTCCACATTGGCCGTGAAGTCGTAATCCATAATCTTCGGGAAGTTGCCCGTGAGATAGTCCGTCACGATCATCCCTATCTCCTGCGGCATCAGCTTGCCCTTTTCCGCCCCTATGCTTTCGGTCTTCTGCTTCTCGGATATCCTGCCTCCCCTTAGGCTGAGGTCGGTCACGGCGACCTTCCTGCCCTCCTTGTCCCCCTTGACTATGTATCCGCGTCCTGTGGTGAGCGTGGTGATGGTCGGGGCGTAGGTGGACGGACGTCCTATGCCGAGTTCTTCGAGCTTCTTGACCAGAGTGGCTTCGGAGTAGCGGTACGGCGGCTGGGTGAAGCGGCATCCCGCAGTAATCTCCTTCTCCGTGATGCGCTCCCCGACGGAGAGCTTGGGGAGTATGCTGTTGCCCTCCTCGTCAGTCTCGTCGTCGGAGCCCTCGATGTACAGCTTCAGGAAGCCGTCGAATAGGATTTCCGCCGCCTGGATGCAGAACTTTTCGCTGCGGCGGTCGGAGGCGACCTTTATCGAGCTGTTCAGCACCTTCGCGTCCTCCATCTGGGAGGCGAGGGTGCGTTTCCATATCAGATTGTAGAGCTTCTTCTCCTGCTGGGTGCCTTCGATGCCGGTGTTGGCGATATATGTCGGGCGTATGGCCTCGTGAGCCTCCTGCGCCCCCTTGCTGTGCGTCCTGTACTGACGCGGATGCGAATATTCCGCTCCGTATGTCTCGGTGATGTAGGTCTTCGCCGTGCCGAGGGCGAGGGTGGAAAGGTTGGTGGAGTCGGTACGCATATAGGTTATGAGTCCCCTCTCGTAGAGGCTCTGGGCCAGCCGCATAGTCTGGCTGACGGGGAAGTGCAGCTTGCGCGCCGCTTCCTGCTGGAGCGTCGAGGTGGTGAACGGGGCCGCCGGATGGCGGACCGCTTCCTTCCTGTCTATGGAGGCTATGCTGTAGTTCGCCCCGATGCTGTCCTCAAGGAACTTCCGGGCCTGTTCGATAGTGTCGAAGCGGCTGTCGAGCGTGCCTTTCACCTCTGTCCCCGCCGCCTCGAACACTCCGTCCACCTTGTAGTATGGGACGCTCTTGAAGTCCATTATCTCCTTCTCCCTGTCCACCACGAGCCTGAGGGCCACGGACTGCACGCGGCCTGCGGACAGGCCTCTGCGGATTTTCCTCCAGAGTATGGGGGAGAGTTCGAATCCCACCAGTCGGTCAAGCACGCGGCGAGCCTGCTGCGCGTTCACGAGGTTGAGGTCTATGTCCCTCGGATTCTCGACGGCGTGGAGTATGGCGTCACGGGTGATTTCGTGGAATACGATTCTGCGGGTGCGCGCCTTGTCGAGTCCGAGCGTTTCGCTCAGATGCCAGGAGATGGCCTCCCCTTCGCGGTCTTCATCGGATGCGAGCCATACCGTTCCGGCTTCGGCTGCGGCCTTCCTGAGTTCCGCGACGACCTTCTTCTTGGCCGCCGGGATGATGTATTCCGGCTTGAAGCCGTGCTCGATGTCCACGCTCAACTTGTTGTCCTGAAGGTCGCGGATGTGTCCGAAGCTGGATTTCACCACATAGCCTTCTCCCAGAAATTTCTGAATTGTTTTCGCCTTCGCTGGAGATTCGACAATAACTAAATTCCCCTCCATTATACTACTTTAAGAATTCAAACTGCAAAGATAAAACACAAACTCGCGAATTTTCAAATTTAATCGCTAATTTTGCGCCACGATGAAAGAGAACACGAGGAAAAAGATTGTCAGATGGTTCCGTATACTTGTCGCGGCGCCGTTTGTGATAATTCTGCTCGCTCTGCTCCTTGTGGGCGCGTTCGCCCGCATCCCTTCCTTCGAGGAGCTGGAACACCCCGACAACAAGCTTGCGACGCAGGTGCTCGCCGACAACGGCGAGGTGCTGACCACCTTCCACATAGAGAACAGGACTTATGTCAGTTACGACGAGCTTTCGCCGCATCTGGTCAATGCCGCCATCGCCACGGAGGACGCGCGCTTCTACAGCCACAGCGGAATCGATATGAAGGGTCTCGCGAGGGTGTTCGTCAAGACGATACTGATGCGCGATTCGAGTCAGGGAGGAGGCAGCACCATCACCCAGCAGCTGGCCAAGACCCTCTACCCGAGGCGCGAGGTCAACAGCCGCATCCCGCTCTGGCCCAAGGTCGTGATGGTCGGCACTAAGCTCAAGGAATGGATTACCGCGGTCAAGCTCGAAAGGGACTACACCAAGGAGGAGATAGTGGATATGTATCTCAATTCCATCTTCTTCGGAAGCGGGGCGTACGGAGTCAAGGCCGCGTCCGAGACTTTCTTCGGCAAGGAGCCGTCAGACCTCTGCGTGGAAGAGGCGGCGCTGCTCGTCGGGATGGTCAACAAGCCCACGCGCTACAACCCCGTACTCAATCCGGAACGTTCTCTGGAGCGGCGCAATTTCGTGATCGGGCAGATGGAGAAGAACGGATACCTGAGCGCGGCGCAGCGCGATTCCATACAGAACATACCGATAAATCTCAACTATCAGGTCCAGGACCACAATGCCGGTCTGGCCCCGTATTTCAGGGATATGCTCCGCAGGGACATGTCCGCGTCCGCCCCGCGCCGGAGCGACTATCAGTTCGTGGAGGAATACAGCCGCGACTCGCTCCGCTGGAGGGAGGATCCGCTCTACGGCTGGCTCAACAAGAACCGAAAGGCCGACGGGTCGCGCTACGACCTTGACCGCGACGGCCTGCGCATATACACCACCGTCAATCCGAAGATGCAGCGCTATGCCGAGGAGGCTGTCGCCGAGCATCTGGGGAAGAATCTCCAGAAGAGTTTCGACCGCGAGGTGAGGTGGAAGAAGAACAGGCCCTTCGCGGACGATGTGGACAGCAAGACGGTGCAGACCCTGATGAAGCAGGCGCGCCGCTGGAGCGACCGTTACCGTCTGCAGCGCAAGGAGGGCAAGAGCGAAGAGGAGATTCTCGCGCAGTTCCGCAAGCCTGTCAAGATGAGGCTGTTCGCGTGGAATCAGAAGGGTTACGTCGACACCACGATGACCCCGGACGACTCCATCCGCTACTACAAGTCCATACTCCGCTGCGGCTTCGTCGCGATGGAGCCGCGCACCGGCTATGTCAAGGCTTATGTCGGAGGGCCGAACTACCGCTACTTCAAATACGACAACGTCCGTCAGGGCAAGCGCCAGATAGGTTCCACCGTCAAGCCGTTCCTCTATACCCTGGCTATGCAGGAGGGCCTCACCCCCTGTGACAAGGTGGTCAACCAGTCCCAGACCTTCGTGCTGTATGACGGCACGACCTGGACTCCGAGGAGTACCGACAGGGAGGAGTGGCTGGGCAAGACCGTCACCCTGAAGTGGGGTCTCGCCCACAGCTCCAACAACATCTCCGCCTTCCTGATGAAGGAACTCGGCCCGGAGGCCCTTGCGAGGATGATGCGGCAGATGGGGCTGAAGACACATATAGACGAGGTGTATTCCCTCTGCGTGGGGCCGGTCGACGTCAGCGTGTTCGATATGGTCTCCGCCTACAACACCTTCCCGTCGGGAGGCACCTATGTCACGCCTCAGTATGTCCTCCGCATCACCGACAGCGACGGCAGGGAGATCGGCAGCTTCTCCACGCAGAAGCGCGAGGCCATATCCGAGCAGACGGCATATCTGATGGTCAATCTTATGAGCGGGGTCATCAACGAGGGGACGGGCTCCCGCCTGCGCTCAGTCTACGGGCTGCAGGGCGAGATTGCCGGCAAGACCGGCACCACCAACGACAATTCGGACGGGTGGTTCATCGGCTACACCCCCAACATCACCGCCGGCGTCTGGGTCGGAGGCGAGGACAGGCAGGTGCACTTCAACTCCCTCGCTCTCGGCAGCGGCTCCAATATGTCGCTCCCGATATGGGGGATATGGATGAAGAAATGCCTTGCCGACCCGTCGATAGGCTGGTCGATGGAAGATGACCATTTCACCGTGCCGTCGTCCGGGATGCCGGGCTTCGACTGCGACAAGGACGGGATATTCCTTGGCGGCTACAATGAGGAGGCCGCCGCCGGAGACAGCGCGAAGGAAGAAGAGGACTATTATTTCAACTGAGATTTCAAACGGTAATATGAGCAGATACAGGACTATAGCGGTCATCTACGGCAGCGATTCCTCCGAGTGGGAGGTGTCGTGCCGCAGCGGCGAGTTCGTCGCTTCCCGCATTGACGGCGGCGAATATGATGTCTATGAGATTTTTGCCCGCTTCGGCAAATGGTCACTGGTGGCTTGCAGGAAGCGCAACTCGATGAGGGTCACGTTCCCGGAGGGCGCGAGACCGGAGGTGGACAAGTCCGACTTTTCCGTCAGGGTGCTGGGGGAGAAGGTGTGCTTCGATTTCGCATACCTTGTCCAGCACGGCGCTCCGGGCGAGACGGGGCAGATGCAGGGATATCTCGAAATGCTCAGGATTCCGTGCAGCACCTGCGGCTCTATGGTCAGTGCCATAGCCTTCGACAAGTACGCCTGCAAGTGCTATATAAGGGAGATGGGCCTCGTGAAGTGCGCTCCCGACGCTTTCGTGAAGGAGGGGATGGACCTTGACGCCTTCGCCGCAGAGGTCGCTTCCGGCCTGAAATTCCCTGTCTTCGTCAAGCCCACCCAGGGCGGGTCGAGCTTCGGAGTGACGAGGGTCACGGAGCCGGAGGGGGTCATCCCGGCTGTCCGCTATGCCTTCTCGGAAAACGACACCGTACTCGTCGAGCAGGGCATAAGCGGCCGTGAAATCACCTGCGCGGCGTACTTCGACGGCAGCGGGGTGAAGGCTCTCCCGGTGATAGAGATTGTCACGGACAACGAATATTTCGACTACGACGCCAAATACAACGGACACAGCAGCGAAATCTGCCCTGCCCCCATAAGTGATGCCGAAAGGGAGGAAGTGCAGCGCATCAGCTGCGGCATCTATTCGAGGCTCGGCTGCAAGGGCATCGTGAGGATGGACTACATCCTCGCCTCCGACGGATACTATTTCTTGGAAATCAACACCATACCGGGTATGACGAGCGCCTCGCTCGTGCCGAGGATGATTCAGACCGCCGGGCTGGACATCACTTCGTTCCTCTCCTCCATCATCGAGAATTCGTAGTGCTGCTTTCCGACTTCATACGGAGCGGAACAGCTATGCTTGAGACCCTGTACCCTTCGCCCGAGGCGAGGGGTTTGGTTTTGATGCTCTGCGGGGAACGGCTCGGGGTGAAGAACTACACCCATATCGTCGAACCCGCCTACGAAATCCCTGCCGGAGCGCTCCCCTCTCTCCGGGAGGAACTCCGCAGACTCGCGGCAGGGGAGCCGATACAGTATGTGCTCGGCTATGCCGAATTCTGCGGCAGACGCTTCCGGGTGAATCCTTCCGTGCTGGTGCCGCGTCCGGAGACGGAGACGCTTGTCGCGGAGGCTGTCTCGGAGCTGCTCTCCCGGGGGCGGCAGTGCCGGGTGCTGGATCTGTGCACCGGCTCCGGCTGCATCGCCTGGTCGCTGCTGCTGGAGGTCTCCGGAACGGAAGTCGTGGCGGCGGACATCTCGGAGGACGCCCTCCGTGTGGCGCGTTCGCAGTTCGACGGCCCTTCGCCGCTCTTCGTGACAGCGGACATTTTGGATACGGAACAGGAGTTCGGCCACGGACTCTTCGACCTCATAGTCTGCAATCCCCCGTATATCATGGAGAGCGAGAAGGCCTCGATGAGGGTCAACGTACTGGAACACGAACCCCCGCTCGCCCTCTTCGTCCCTGACGGCGACCCGCTGCTCTTCTACAGGGCGGCGGCCCGCTGGTCGCAGCGCTTCCTCAGGCCCGGAGGAACGGGCATAGTGGAGATAAACGAGACTCTCGGCCCTCGGACGGAGGCTGTTTTCAGGGAAGCGGGCTATTCAAAAACAGAGATTATCCGCGATATTTTCTCAAAAAGCAGATTTGTAAAGTATTCTCTCCGCTGATTTCCCCGCCTTCTGCACGCTTCCGGAGGTGATTTTGCAAAGAATTGAGAATTAAACGATTAACTTGAACGTTAATCGGATAATTCCGGCTCTCTTTGCGGTATGAAAAAGATTATGCTCGCTCTCCTGCCGGCCCTCGTGCTGGCGGCGGTCTCCTGCGGGAAGGGAGACCCGGATTTCCGTCCGGTTTCAAATCAGGACGGAACGTTCTCGCTCTCGGATGTCGCCAAGATGCTCTCCGAACTCCCCATTGACAGGGAACATCTCGCCGAAGTCTACGATGCCGTAAGTTCTTCTTCCGGCAATGGTTACGATGAGGAATACACTATGGGCAACCTCTTCTCCTCGCCCGGGGCCGGAGTAGGGGACGCGCATCCCGGGACGAGGGCCTCTTCGTATTCGAAACCCCTTAAGGAACTCTTCGCAGACTATTTCTCAAGCAGGTATGCGACCCGGTCCGGAGCTGCCGACGTGCAGGAGTATCTGGATGCGCTGTCGGAGTCGGATATGCAGATATACTGGCCGTATTCCGACAGCTGGGACGGGGAGACGTTCCCGATAGTGACCTTCGACCCCGGCTATGGCGCGGAGAGCAATTACGGCTACGAAATCCGCCGCGACCCCTCCGGGCTGAGCGTGGTGGACTCCGTGTTGGTGACAGAGTCCGTGGCTATGAGCCGTCCGGTGTGGGTGATCAACCGCAATTCCGACTCCGCCTTCACTCCGCTCGACCTCTTTAAGGAGGAGAGCAGTGCCGTCTGTACGGACGATGTGTCGTCCCGCCCGACGAAGACCACGGAAGAGGGGAAGATGCTGCTGCTCCGCTCGTTCAAGGCTCTGCGCAACTACGATTCGTGGTTTGCCGGGGCTTCGGAATTCTTCATCAAGTGCGGGGCGGTGGACGGATTCAGAGCCACCACTGACGACGAACTGAGGCTCTACACCCCTTCGGTGACTGACTTTATGCTGGTGGTGAAGCGCAGCCAGGTCGGGCATGCGCTGCCGCTCAACATTATGCTGCTCACCGACCTCACCTCCCAGATGGAGAAGATAGCCTTCGCCGTGATGGAGGACGACGGAGGCAAGACCACTTCCTGGAAGTGCGAGGCCGTGGTCAAATACAAGTCGAAGTCCTTCGGCTTCACCGTGGACATCCCCTATAAGGACAAGGATGACATCGTGTGGAGGGGACAGCTGTCGTCGGAGTATCTGAGCGGAAGCCGATTCGTCAGCGGACGCTTCGGAGACGTGGAGGTCACATTTGAGCTTCGCTGAGCGTCATCTCGCAGGCTGCGCAGTCGAAATTGAGCGCGAACCTCCTGCCGTTGTTGAGAAGATACAGCCTTTTGGCCGCTCCGGCATTCTGGAAGCGCGGACACAGGCCGAGTTCGTACCTGATGCAGTAGCGGCTGCGCATCAGCTCCCCCTCCCTTGCCTCTGCGGGAGCGGGTAAGGCCTCCGGCCTGTGTCCCCCGGCGAGCGGCCTTGTCCCGCACGGCAGAGCGTCGAGGTCGGATGCGGTGAGCCTCCGCATGGAGTTGATGACCGAGGCGCTCAGCAGCGGCACCGCCTGACGGGGTGTAGAGGTCTCGATTCCGGCCACGCTGAAGCTGTAGATTCCGCTCCGTTTGGAGAGCTGCTCGCGCAGCATTGACAATGCGCGTTCACGGTTTTCCGCCTTTTCCACATCGGCGTTGAACTTGCTGTCGAGACAGCGTCCGTCCTCGCTCTCCGCGTGGAGTTCAATCGTGAATTCCCCCTGTATCCTGACGCTGAGCCGGACATCTATCTCCCTGCGGCACGGAGCGGATTCGAGTTCCTTCTCGAAGTCCGCGCTCAGGTTGCGGTACAGTGCTGCCCCCTCCCGGAGGCCGGATACGTCCCTGCATATTATGCGCATCCCTTCGCAGACATCGCCCCGGAAGCCGGAGACCCCTTCTCCTCCCGTGAAGGCGAACCCGTCTCCGTTGCGCAGCACAAGGCCGCGCCGCAGGGGCTTGAGGGTTATCTCCATAGAGCGGTCTTTCCTCCTGAGTATGCGGGAGACCGTGCCTATCTCTTCGCCGATGGATTTCGGCGTGTCCATAGAAGCCCAGCGGCCCCGCTTCCCGTCGAGGTAGAGTTCGGTGTATCCCCGGTTGAACGTGCGGGAGCTGTCGGGGGTGAAACCTCCGCGGACCTTTCCGAACGAAGCCCGGCAATACAGCTCCGGATGTTTCTCCACCAGGGCGTTGAGCGCAAGGTCATACTCCCTCACCACATTCCTGACATACGATGCGTTCTTCAGCCGGCCCTCTATCTTGAAAGAACACACTCCCGCCAGGGCCAGCTCTTCCAGCCTGTCTTTCAGGCGGTAGTCCTTGAGCGAGAGCAGGGCCTTGTTGCGCAACAGGACCTTGCCGTCCCCGTCCGCGAGGTCGTACAGCGAGCGGCAGGCCTGGATACATTCGCCCCGGTCGGCGCTTCTGCCGTCTATCTTCTCGGACAGGCGGCATATCCCGCTATAGCATACGCAGAGCGCTCCGTGTACGAAGAACTCCACTTCGCAGCTTACCGCAGCGCAGATTTTGCGGATTTCCCCGAGGGAGAGCTGCCGCTCCGGAATAATCCGCGCGCAACCGGCCGCCTCGAACTGTGACGCTCTCCCGGCGTCCCTTATGGCGCATTGCGTCGAGGCGTGCAGCGGGACGGTGATGTCATCCCAGGCGCAGATTCTCGTGTCCCTGATGATGAATGCGTCCGCCCCCGCATCCTGTGCGAGCAGCATCTGCCTGTGAGCCTCCTCCAGCTCGTCGTCGCGGAGGGTGGTGTTGAAAGTGACGAAGACCCTGGCCCCGAAGCGGTGGGCGTAGCCGCAGAGTTCCGCTATGTCGTCGATGCTGTTGCCTGCGGCCTTTCTCGCGCCGAAGTCCGGGCCTCCGACATATACGGCATCGGCACCGCAGCTGATGGCCGCGATGCCGATTTCCTTATTCCTTGCGGGAGCGAGAAGTTCGAGACTCCGCATTACTTGAGAGCGTCGAGCATCTTCTGTGCCTCGGCGCCGTATTTAGGGTCGGTGACGGCCTTGGCATAGAACTCCTTGGCCTTGGCATTGTTCTTGGCCTGCTGGTAGAGCGTGCCGACGACAAATGCTATCTGGGTGGCGTTCTTGGCGTTAGGAGAGAGTTCGAGGAACTTCTCGAAGTACTTGATGGCGTCGCTGTTCTTCCCGGCAAGCTGGGAAGCCTGACCGGCAATCTGGTATGCCTGCGCATTCTCGCCGTATTCGCAGCACTTCAGCGATGAATCCACCGCCTTGGTATAGTCCTTGGCCTTGAGAGCTGCGGCGGCCTCCTTGAGGTTGATGTTGCCGAGCTGTTTGTTGGCCGCCTTCTCCTGTCCGTTGGCCGCGGCCTGCTCAAGAGCGGCTTTCGCAGCCTCGGCGTTTCCTGAGGCGTTGAGGGCCATCCCGAGACGGAGAGCCGCCACGCCGTTGGTCGGGTCGGTGTCGGTAATCTGCTTATATGCCTCTGCGGCCTCGGCGTATTTCTTTGCATTGAGCAGGGCGCCTCCCTTCTGCATCATAATCTGCGGGATGAGGTCTTCCGCCTGCGCCTTCACGCCTTCGTCGCCGTACTTCTGCGCGACTTCCGCCGCCGTCTTGAGTCCTGCGACGGCCCCGTCATAGTCGGCAGCCTTGGCGAGGTCCTTGGCTATCGAGAGATAGAGATCCGGAATCACGCCCTTGCAATTGTCGGCCACTTCCTTGCCTTCGTCACCGAGAGCGACGGAGAGTTCGTACGCCTGTTCGAAAGCCTTGAGCGCGCCGCTCTTGTCCCCTGCGGAAAGAGAAGCCGCGCCGTTGTTGTAAATCTCGGTGATCTGCGCGAGATCCTGTGCGTTCATTGAGAAGAGCGCGATGGTCGCGAAGGCGACTGATGCGATGATTTTCTTCATAATCATATTGATGTTTTGTCTCTTTTCTTTTCGAGCAAATGCAAAAGTAGTAAAAAATGTTCTATTTTTGTAATGCTTATTTTACAACAAATTTTATTACTCGCGAAACTTGAGTTATGAAAAGGCGTTTCGAGATATGCCTTCTCCTGCTCGTATTTAGCGTCATTATGATGCGGGGGCAGGCTCTTTCATCCCTTGGCGTGCCCGGAGAGATATCCGTCGGAAGACTTCCGAACGGAATAGACTACTATCTTGTGACCAACACCGCGCAGAGGGGTTTCGCGGATTTTGCGCTTGTGAGAAAGTCCGCTTTCGAAGAGGCCGGAGACCGCGCCGCACTCGATTCGCTCCCGCATTTCGGCTCCAGAAAGCCCTACCGCTTCCTTGCCGGGAACGGGGCCGGATACTCTTCCGAAGGATATATTTCCGCCCGCTCCGGCGCGACGCTGTTCTCGTTTCCTGACGTGCCGACCTATGAGCAGAGCGTGGCTGATTCCACTCTGCTGATGCTTATGGACATAGCCTCCCGCTCGCGCCGGCCTCAGGCCATAGTCGTCAGCGGCGACATCAAGTCCGACAAGGTCCGGGAGAGGATGGACCTCCTCTCGATGACGGTTATGAAGCTCTATCCGGACGATGCCGGCGAGGGTTACCGCTGGACTCCGCGCGATTCCCTTGTCCTCAGGACCACCGTCAACGCCACGGGCGACGTGGCTTCCATCCACGCCATATTCAGTGCGAAGCGTCTTCCGAGGGAGCTGATGAACACCCTTCAGCCGCTGGTCGCCAGAGCATATGCCGACATCCTCGGACATATAGTCTGCCGCAGGGTGGAAAAGTCCTTCCGCAGCGCGGACATTCCTCTTGCGGAGATACGTTTCCGCTATCAGGACAGCTCCGAGAGCGCGGAGGACGAGAGGTATTCGTTCTCCCTGTATACGTCCGCCAGGCGGCTGGACGACGCCACCAAGCAGTTTTCGTCCGTTCTTGCGTCTCTTGACAAGGGCGGTGCGGAACTTGCTGAATATCAGGACGCGAAATCCAGACTGATAGCCGAATCCAAGCGCGTCGAGGGCGGAGGCCGCACATCCAATGCGGCGTATGTGAAGCGCTGCATCTCCTCATATCTCTACGGGTCGGGCCTGTCCCCGGCGGCTTCCGCCGGCAGCGTAATAGCCGGCCGCAGCCTGCCTCCGGACAGGGACCTGAGCCTGTTCAACACCTATGTCTCCGCTCTGCTCGATTCGGCCCGCAACCTCACTCTCCGCTATGACACGCCGTATTACGCGGCGGACAGGGAAGTGATGCGCAACAGCTTCAACGCCGCCTGGGCCGCGACCGTGCCTGAGCCGCAGTCCTACAAGGAGGATTTCGGCGACACACTGACTCTCTACGAACCCAAGGGCAAGCTGCGTCTGCGCAACGAGACGACCGAGCCGATTTCCGGCGGGAAGCTGTGGACATTCTCCAACGGCGTCAAGGTGCTGTACCGCAAGACCGACGTCAAGGGAGAATTCAACTATGCTCTGATGCTTCGCGGGGGAGTCGCCTCCGTGCCGTCCCTGCGCAGCGGCGAGGGGGCTTTCGTGGGGGATATGCTGCGTCTGAGCGATGTGGCCGGGCTGAACGGACGGGATTTCCGCGCCATGCTCGAAGCCAACGGCATCACGATGACGGAGAAGGCCGGAATCTCGGACCTGCGCATCAGCGGCAGCGCCCCGAAGTCCAAGCTGTCCCTGCTCCTGCGCTCCCTGCTCTCCATTTCCGACAGGAGGACCCCCAACAAGGCCGAATTTGAATACTACAGGCAGGGCGAGGCGCTCAGGATAGATATGGGAACACTCTCCCCGCGTGATGTCAATTCGCTGATGGACAGCATTATGCGTCCAAACTACTTCTATACGGAAAGAAAATATATCTCCAATCTCGGCGACGACCTCCCGGAGCGGGCGGAGCAGTATTTCGAGACGCTTTTCTCCAAGGTCAACGACGGGCTGCTCATTCTTGACGGAGACCTTGACGAAGAGGCCCTCAAGCGGGAACTCTGCCGCACTCTCGCGGATTTCCGCACGCAGAAGAGGTTTGCGCAGCGTCCGCGCATCAGCAGCCGTCTCGCTTCCGGCTCGGTGACATATACGGTGGAGTCGGGGCCGGGACTTGTCGGCGGCGGGGAGATAGGAGTCAATATCGGGATGTCCGCCGCGATACCGTACAATATAGACAACTATATGTCCTTCAAGCTGGCTGCGGCGGTGATTCGCAAGGCTCTTACCGCAGCTCTTGCCGACTACGGGGCCTCCGTTGAGGTGAGCGAGAAGGTGGAGGTGTTCCCGAGCGAGAGGATGTCCCTCTATATCAACTGCCGTCCCTGCCGCAGCGACGGACTGCCGCTCTCGGTGTCACCGGCTGACCCGCTCAAACTGCTGGAGGTCATACGCCCCGTGATTTCATCCATAGGCGATGCCGAAGTGTCAGCCGGAGACTTGAAGGCCTACAGGGAAGTCCTTCTCAACGAGTACGCCGAAGACCTGCGCGAGTCCGGCAAGCTGATGGAAAAGGTGCTCACGCGCTACAGCGAGGGCAAGGATTTCGTGACAGGCTACAAGGCCGCTGTGAACGCCGTGTCGGCGGACAGCATAAGGGAGATTCTCAGGCAGCTCAGGAGCGGCGCCGAGGTGGAATATGTAATCATCTGATGGGAAAGGGAAGGTTCGGAACGATAATCCAGATAGGAGACATCCTCGTCTCGGAGGATGTGGTGGCGGAATATTTCGCCTGCGACTACGGGAAGTGCCGCGGCGCATGCTGCATAATAGGGGACAGCGGAGCCCCTATGGAGGAGGATGAGATAGGAAGCATCGAGAGGGACTACCCCGTCTTCAGCCCGCTGATGAGTCCGCAGGGCAGGGAGGCGGCGCAGGCTAAGGGATTTTTCGAGATAGACCGCGACGGGGACATCGTCACGCCGCTCGTGGAAGGCTCCTGCGAATGTGCCTACTGCCATTTCGGGCCTGAGGGCGAGTGTCTGTGCGCCATCGAGAAGAGCGGTCTGCGCAAGCCCGTATCCTGCTCGCTCTATCCCATACGGGTGACCCGTCTCACCGGCGGCGGTCTTGCTCTCAATCTGCATCGCTGGGAAATCTGCGCCGAAGCCTTCGAGAAAGGGCGCAGAGAGCATATCAGGGTCTATCAGTTCTTGAAGAAGCCGCTTTCAGAGCGCTTCGGCGAGGAGTTTTATGACGCGCTGGATGCCGCTGCCGGGCACCTTGGCCTCTAAGCGTCTTCGCGGTTGGAGGCCTCGACTCCGGAAGCTATCCTGACCATATCCTTGGTCAGTCCCTCCATCTCAAGCCCTGCGGCCGTGTGAGTGACGGTGATGCGGTCTTCGTACATCTTCAACAGCCGCGAGACTGGGGAGCGCTTTATGTAGCACTTCGTTCCGTCCTCTTCCTTCTCCAGCCTGTAGTCGTGGAGGTTCATCACATTGCGCAGCACCTCATCAGCCTCTTCCGGAGTGCCGTAGAAGTGCGCGGTGCGCGTGGAGAAGCCGAAACGCGGATAAATCAGGGCGAATACGGCCATCAGCAGCCCTATCTGCCAGAGCGAGTCGTAGCCGTTGATGAAGATTTTTGAGATGTCCCTCTCGACAAGCCCCGCAAGCATAAGTATGCTGATGATGAGCGTCAGGACGACAATCAGATAGATAAAGTATTTGACGGCGCGTACAATGTATTTCATAGTGACAAAATTAGCACAAAATTTGCTACTTTTGCCCTTTGTAATTCAAAATCGACAAATTATGGAAAGAGAAGATCCACTCGAGAAACTCGAACGCAAGGAAAGCGAGAAGAAGGCGAACGGCGGTCTCAGGACCGTGATGTTCGCGATGATAGCCGTGGCGGCAGTGCTCGCCGTCGCCCTTGTCCTCGTATTGTCCTCGAAAAACAGGCTGGTAGATCAGCTCAACGAGGAGAAGCAGGATCTGACGGAGCAGATACAGGCGCTTCAGAGCGATTACGAGGGCCTTTCGTCCGACTACGACTCCATCAATGCGCAGCTCGACTCCTCCCGCGAGGAGATAGCCCAGCTCGTGGACAGGGTCAAGAAGACCGAAGCCACCAACCGCAGCAAGATACGGCAGTACGAGAAGGAACTCGGCACCCTGCGAACAATAATGCGCAGCTACATAGTCCAGATAGACTCCCTCAACACCCTCAACCACAGGCTTACCGCCGAGGCGGCGAGCGCGCGCAAGGAAGCGGCCGCAAGCAGGAAGCTGAACGCCGAACTCACCCAGCAGGTGGAGGACCTGACGGGACGCGTCACCGCAGGCGCGCAACTCAAGGCCCGGGGCATCAGGATGGAAGCCTACAACTCCTCCGACAAGATGACCGACAGGAGCGGAAGGGTCAAGAGGCTGCTCGTCACCCTCAGCCTTCTGGAGAACGAACTCACTCCGAGAGGCCCGGTACGCGTCTATGTGCGCGTGACCGATCCTGACGGCAACCTGCTCGACAACGGTCTCGGGGAGACGTTCGTCCTCGGAGAGGAGACGCTTGATGCCACCGCGTCGAGAGAGGTGGACTATCAGGGGGCCGAAGTCGAGATGGGAATCTATGTCAACAACATCCCATCCTTCAGTAAGGGAGTATATAGCGTGAACGTATATACCTCCCAGTCTCTGCTCGGCTCCGCCGAACTCCTGCTCAGGTAGCGATGATATACGTCCACATCCCTTTCTGCAAGAGCTTCTGCACCTACTGCGACTTCTATTCGGAGAGAGTATGTGCGGGGAAGGACGGAAAGGTGATGGAGACTTATGTCGGGGAGCTTCTCTCCGAGATTGAATCCCGTCGCGGCGAGACGGAAGCGACGCTTTCTGCAAATACCCTCTACATAGGAGGCGGCACCCCATCGGTGCTGCCTCCCGTGCTGCTCGGACGCATAGTTGAAGCTCTGCCGGGAGGGGAGTATGAAGAATTCACCGTCGAGGTCAATCCGGAGGACATCGTGGAGAGGGGGCCGGATTATCTGAAGGCGCTGCGCTCTATGGGCGTGAACCGCATCAGTATGGGGGTCCAGTCTCTGGACGACGGGATTCTGCGCTGGATGAACCGCCGCCACGATGCCGCCGCCGCGAGGGAGGCCTTCCGGCTGCTCCGTTCATCCGGGATTGAGAACATCAGCATAGACCTGATATTCGGTTTCCCTATGCTGGACGGGGAGAAACTCCGGCGGACGCTGGACGAGATTGTCGCTTGGCGTCCGGAACACATCTCCGCCTATCAGCTCAGCGTCGAGGAGGGCAGCGCCCTTGCGGAGATGGCATCCGACGGACGCTTCACAGAGGCCCCGGAGAGCCTCTGCGCGGAGCAGTACGGAGTCATCTGCCGCACGCTCGGGAATGCCGGTTATCGCCATTACGAAATCTCCAACTGGGCTCTTCCTTCCCGCGAGGCGAAGCACAACTCCGCCTACTGGACGCGGCGGCCCTATGTCGGCTTCGGCCCCGGGGCGCATTCGTTCGACGGAGTGCGGCGGCGGGCCAACTGCGAGACCCTCAGCGGCTGGACTTCAGTAAGCGAGACCCTCTCCCCTCAGGAAGAGCGCGAAGAGCGGATTATGCTCGGCCTGCGTACTGCGGAGGGGATTCCTGAGACTCTGTGCGACCCGAAGATGGTGGAGCGGCTCGTCCGTGAAGGGGCTCTCGTGCGCACCGGCAATTCACGCGTCCGTATTCCGGAGGAGCGCTTTTTCGTCTCCGACACCATTATAGAAGAATTGATTTAATCAACGGAAAATGAAAAAGATAAAGAACCCTTACCTTGACCTCCGCGACGAGGGGTACAACTGCTTCGCCTGTTCCCCATGGAACGAGCGCGGCCTCAAGATGCAGTTCTGGGAAGACGGAGAGGACGTGGTGTCGCTATGGCATCCGTCACCCGATTATCAGGGTTGGACGAATACCCTCCACGGCGGCATACAGGCCACGCTGATTGACGAGGTGGGCGGCTGGTATGTCACCCGCAGGCTGCAGACCGCCGGAGTCACCGTCAGGCTCAACCTGCGCTACCGCAAGAGTGTCCCGGTAGGGGACGACATCACTCTCGAGATCCGTGTGCGTCTTAAGGAGATGAAGCATAATATGGCCGTGATGGAGGGCAGCATAAGCTGCGGGGGCGAGGTCTGCACCGCGGCGGAAATCGTCTACTGCACCGTCCCGCAGGACAAGGCCCGCGAGGAATTCCATTTCAATGGCTGCGAACTCGAAGAGGAGGAGGAATGAGCTGGTGATTTTATGAGAAGAAATTCATAAATTTGCCGAAAGGAACTTGCGGATATGAAGAGAACTGAAACAAATGCGGCAATATAATGTCCCCTAGATTTCGGACAGGTGGTTAAGTCAAAAAAAGACTATAATTTTACACCGGAATGGGAAAGAC
>CAVGPE010000039.1:0-4980 GCA_963631065.1 Ruminococcus bicirculans (ex Wegman et al. 2014) | reverse complement strand
ATTTCCTGCTCTGGGTTGCGGGGGATTCGGCCTCCGGCGAGCCTGTCGCGTTCAGCGTCAGATGATTCTCTCGACGAATTCTTTGACTCCCTCGGTCGCCACTTTGCGTATGTGGGTGATCCGGGAGTCGAAGAGCTTCATCCCGGCGGGGTCCACGATATAGATGGGAACGCCGGGGGAGGCATAGCGGTAGAGCCCCGCTGCGGGATAGACCTGCAGCGAGGTTCCCACTATGAGCAGTATGTCGGCCCGGGACACGATGTCGATGGCCCTCTCCATCTTCGGCACGGCCTCTCCGAAGAATACGATATGCGGCCTGTATTGCGCCCCGTCCGGGGCCTTGTCGCCCAGATGCACGGACTCGTAGCCTATGTCCACCACATATTTCTCCGAGAATCCGTCTTCGTCGTTGCAGCTGTCTTCCGGCCTTATCTTGGTGAGTTCGCCGTGCAGATGCACTACGTGCGTGGAGCCGGCCCGCTCGTGGAGATTGTCCACATTCTGGGTGATTACGTCCACCGTGTGTTCCGATTCGAGTCCCGCTATCAGTCTGTGGGCCTCGTTGGGACGGGCATCCTTCAGCTCGGCGCGCCGTATGTTATAGAATTCCAGAACCTTGCCGGGGTCGCGCTCCCAGCCTTCGGCTGAGGCCACTTCCATCGGGTCGACCCCGTTCCACAGGCCTCCGTTGTCGCGGTAGGTCTGAAGCCCGCTTTCCGCGCTGATTCCGGCTCCGGAGAGCACGGTTATCCTTTTCCTGCCGTTCATATCTTCATCCCGTAATATCGGTGGCGCAGCCAGTACTCGAAGAGAGGGTCGATCACTTCCGGCCTGTCGCCGTCGTCAAAGCAGATTATCTCCTTTTTGCACAGCGCTTCCCTGAGCCTGTGTACATTGGCCGAGGAGTTCAGCCTGTATTCCTCTATCACTTCCGCGCTTGTGAATTTGCTGTGACCGTCCAGAATAGCCTTCAGAAGACTGACCTGGAACGTGGTCAGGTCGTTCATCGCCGCCACGAACCTCGTCTCGTGGATGGAAATGAGTACGTCGAGGGCGTACTTGAGCACCGGTTCCATTATATATCCCTTGGTCAGGGAGTCGCAGATGGCGGAGAAATGGTTGATATAGAATATGTTGTTGCGGAACAGTCCGCACACTCCGAGCAGCAGGTCCCTGTCGATTACCTTGCCGCTGGCAAGCAGTCCGCGGATGATATGCTCGATAATTTCCTTAGTGTCGATCTCGGAGAGCTTCACCCGCTCCGCCTGACGGAAGAAGAACTTTTTAGTCCCGAAGATTTCATGCATCGCGTTGACTTTGGAGCCGATGAATATATATGAGGCCGCGGCCTTCATCTCTGGCGTGAGTTCCCTGAAGACCTCTTCCATCAGCCTGCACACCCCTTCGCCGTCTTCCGTCAGCATTATGTTCTGGAACTCGTCAATCAGAACGAATATCCTGCGCCCCCGTTTCAGGGCGATGCGGTAGGGGAGGGTCAGCACGGCCTTCAGGTCGTCACGGTCCATCTCCCAGTTGAGTGAGAGTATCGCCCCGCTTCCGGCGAATCTCTCCGCATCGAAGATGAAATGCGTGCCGGCAAGCAGCTCCCCGACTATGCCGGGATAGTCTTCGGGATTGCCGTAGGCCGCCCGGACGGTTTCCGAGCCGAGCCTCAGGGCCATCTCGCGGACGGCCCTGACATTCATCAGGCTGATGTCGGCGGTGGCGAAGTCGCTCCCTGTCGACTTCATATTGAAGAAGCTCTGCTGCACGAGGGAGGTCTTCCCTGTCTTCGGAGCTTCATAGATGACGATGTTCTCGCCCTGCCCCAACAGGTTCGCGACGGCAGCCGCCTCCGCCTTCCGGCCCAGATTGTTCTTGCCGGTGACATATTTGCTGTAAATGAAGGGTGTGTCCATAGAGAGGGGGATAACAAAACTGTTCGACCACAAATTTAAGAAATTATTTGTGGATAAGATAAAATTCCCTAAATTTGCACCCCGATAATTATGGCCGTCAAGCTATAGTGCAAGAGCCGCCGCGGAAGGCGACCGCTTGCGGCCCGGACTTTTAAACAAGTTTCAAATGTACGCAATCGTGGATATTGCAGGCCAGCAGTTCAAGGTTGAAGCTGGTAATGAAATCTTTGTGCAGCGGCTTTCCGATGCCAAAGGTGCTGATGTGGAGTTCAGGAAAGTTCTCCTCGTGGCGAATGATGCCGACGTGAAGATAGGCGCTCCGTATGTGGACGGCGCAGTGGTCAAGGCTACGGTGCTGGATGACGATGTGAAGGCCGACAAGGTGCTTGTATTCAAGAAAATCCGTCGCAAGGGCTTCCAGAAGCTCAACGGTCACCGTCAGAAACTCACCAAGATTAAAATCAACGAAATCGCTTAAGGATTATGGCACACAAGAAAGGTCAATCAAGTTCAAAGAACGGACGTGAGTCGCAGAGCAAGCGGCTCGGACTCAAGAAATTCGGCGGCGAAGCAGTTAAGGCGGGAAATATTATCGTGCGTCAGAGAGGCACGGTTCATAATCCGGACAAGAATGTCGGGATGGGCAAGGACCACACCCTCTACGCTCTCATCGACGGAACCGTGAAGTTCTCCCGCAAGAAGAACGATAAATCCTATGTATCGGTAGTCCCTTTCGAGAATTAATATCGAGGGGTTTATGCAGAATCTGAGGGGGTGACTAAAAGTATTTAGTCACTCCCCTTTAAATTAATACAGAGCTATGCTTACACTCAAAATGCTTCGCGATGACCCGCAGGCAGTCATCGATAAACTGAAAATCAAGAATTTCGACGCCAAGCCTTATGTGGACAAGGTGCTGGAACTCGATTCCCTGCGCCGTTCCCTGCAGGTGGAGAGCGACGAGCTGCTCGCCCGCCAGAAGGCCAAGGCTGCCGAAATCGGCGGTCTGATGAAACAGGGTCTCAAGGATGCCGCCGAATCGGCCAAGGAGCAGGTCGCGGAACTCAAAGCAAAGTCAAACGGACTCCTCGCCAGAATGGACGAGGCCACGAAGGAGCTTGAGGGACAGCTCGTGCTTATGCCGAACGTGCCTTGCGGTCAGGTCAAACCCGGCAAGGGCGCGGAGGACAACGAGGTCGTCAAGATGGGCGGTCCGGAGGTGAAGCTCCCCGAAGGGGCTATGCCGCACTGGGACCTCGCCAAGAAATACGACATCATCGACTTCGACCTCGGCGTGAAGATTACCGGGGCCGGTTTCCCTGTCTACAAGGACAAGGGTGCCAAGCTCCAGAGGGCGCTCATCAATTTCTTCCTCGACTGCAACACCGCTGCCGGCTACAAGGAGGTGGAGCCGCCGGTGATGGTCAACGCCGCGTCAGGCTTCGGCACGGGCCAGCTTCCGGACAAGGAGGGGCAGATGTATCACGCCAATCTGGACGACTTCTATATGGTGCCTACCGCGGAGGTTCCGCTCACCAACATCTACCGTGACGTGATTCTCCCCGCCGACCGGATACCGCAGAAGATTACGGCCTATACTCCGTGCTTCCGCCGCGAAGCAGGCTCGTACGGCAAGGATGTCCGCGGACTTAACCGTCTGCACCAGTTCGACAAGGTGGAAATCGTACGCATAGAGAAACCGGAGAACTCCTATGCGGCCCTAGACGAGATGATAGCGCATGTGGAGTCCCTTGTGAACAAGCTCGGCCTGAAGTACAGGATACTGCGCCTGTGCGGCGGCGACCTCAGCTTCACCTCCGCCATCACCTACGACTTCGAACTCTGGTCCGCCGCCCAGCAGCGCTGGCTTGAGATATCCTCTGTCTCCAATTTCGAGACCTACCAGTCCAACCGTCTGCACCTGCGCTACCGCGACGAGAACGGCAGGACGCAGCTCGCGCATACGCTCAACGGCAGCTCACTCGCGCTTCCTCGCGTCGTGGCCGCCCTGCTGGAAGACAATCAGACGGCGGACGGTATAATCATACCTGAAATCCTCCGTCCGTATACGGGATTCGACAAGATTGATTAAGGCCGGAACGACCATATTGGGAATAGATCCCGGAACCAATATCCTTGGTTTCGGGATTGTTCGTGCCGATGCCTCCGGCAAGCCGCAATATGTGGACATGGGGGTGCTGGACCTGAGGAAGGTCGCTTCTCCGTACGACAAGCTCGAAGTCATAAGCGGGAAGGTCGCCGCGCTCTGCGACCTGCACCGCCCGGACGAACTTGCGATAGAGGCTCCGTTCTACGGCAAGAACGCCCAGGTGATATTCAAGCTCGGAAGGGCGCAGGGCGCGGCGGTGGTGGCGGCTGTCGCGAAGGGAGTGAAAGTATGTGAATATGCTCCTCGCGAGGCCAAGATGGCCATCTGCGGCAACGGCGCCGCGTCCAAGGAACAGGTCTGCCTGATGGCTCAGAAAACTCTTGGCATTAAAATTGATAACAGGTATCTCGACGCGACGGACGCGCTTGCCATAGCGCTCTGTCATTTTTACCGTTTGTCAAGTCCTCTTTGCGGCGGAGGGAAGCCTTCGTCTTGGGAGAAGTTCGTGGCAGACAACCCCGACAGGGTTGAAAAGTAATTAAAACAGATACTTGTGAAGGTACTAAAATCGTTTGTAGTGTTGAGCCTGCTGTTTGCCGGGGTCAGCGCTTTTGCGCAGAACAAGATTTCTGCCGTGCTGGTCGATGAATCCAGCGGTGAGCCTCTCGGCTATGTCACGGTCTCCCTGTTCAAGTCCGGAAAGGAAAAGCCCGTCAAATATGCCCTCAGCGACGACAAGGGCAAGGTCAGCATAGAGTCCGTGGGCAAGGGCGAATACAGTCTCAAGGCGGAACTCCTCGGGTATAAGCCGTATACCGTGTCGGTGAAGATGACTTCGGAATCCGACAGGAATCTCGGAACGCTTAAGATGTCGCTGGACCGCGAGCAGCTCGATGCGGCTTCCGTCTCCGCAGTCGGCAATCCCATCATAGTCAAGAAGGATACGATAGA
>CAVGPE010000038.1:0-12194 GCA_963631065.1 Ruminococcus bicirculans (ex Wegman et al. 2014) | reverse complement strand
ACCCACCAGACGATGGAGGACCTCGCCCTGATGCGCGCGCTTCCGGGGATGACGGTGATCGTGCCTTGCGACTACAACCAGACCAAGAACGCCACCGTCGCGGCGGCGAAGTTCGACGGCCCGGTGTATCTGCGTTTCGGCCGTCCTTCCGTCCCTAACTTCACCGGAGCCGACGAGCCGTTCGAGATAGGCAAGATTTATAATCTCAACGAAGGCTCTGATGTAAGCATCATCACCTGCGGACATCTCGTATGGGAGGCGCTTCAGGCAGCCGAGGCTCTTGAGGCCGAGGGCATCAGCGCCGAGGTGCTGAATGTCGCTACCGTCAAGCCTCTCGACACCAAGACCATCATTGCCTCCGTGTCCAAGACCGGATGCGCCGTAGTGGCCGAGGAACACAATATGGCCGGCGGTCTCGGAGAGGCTGTCGCCGGCGTGCTGGCCGCCGAAGCCCCGGCTCCGCTTGAGCTTATCAACGGCGCTGACCGTTTCGGACAGTCGGGCACTCCTGCCGAGCTGATGAAGGCGTACGGACTTGATGCCGCGCACCTCGTCGAGGCTGCGAAGAAGGCTATCGCGCGCAAGAACAAATAGCCGCGCCAGATAATAGGCCCGCCGCAAGCCCTTTCCCGGGATTGCGGCGGGCTTTTCCGTATTCCCGCAGGCGGCGGCCCTATGGAACGGGGTCATAGCCGCTGCCGCCCCAGGGGTTGCAGCGGAGTATGCGTTTGAGGCTGAGCCGGAAACCCTTGAACGGGCCGTATTTGCGGAACGCTTCGAGGGCATACTGCGAGCAGGTCGGGGTGAAGCGGCAGGTCGGCGGCTTCAGCGGGGAGATGCATATCTGATAGAACTTTATCAGCAGTATGAAAGGCAGGGAAACGGCCTTTTTCAATATGGCGGAGGCTTTCATTGCCGATTGCCTCCCGCAAGCACCTTGTCAATCCGGATGAGTATGGAAGCCAGCTCGGAGCGTATTGTCAGATAATCGGCAATCTCCTTCCCGGTCCAGGCGAACAGAATGTCGATTCCTCCGGCGGTGAGCAGCTGCTTCTGCGTGCGGTACGCCTCGCGTATCCTGCGTTTCAGCAGATTGCGTTTCACCGCCCGCTTGAAGAACTTCTTCGGCACGGAGACCATAATCCTCCCCGCATCTCCCTCCTTCCTTGCCACTCTCCAGCAGTATCTGAGATGCGCGGTGCCGCCCCATTTCCCTTCGGAAACGAGTGCGGAAATATTGCTCTTCCCGCACAGCCTCTCCTCCTTCGGGAGGGTATTGGCCGGAGCAGGGGGCATAGTGCTATTTCGCTGAGTTGTCGAGATATATCTCTATAGCCCTTCCCACTGACGGAGCTTCCGGGGTGGGAGCTTTGACAGCTATGGTGAATCCGGCGTCCTCCATCGCCTTCACGACCGACTTGCCGAAGGACACGAACTTGATGTCCTTCTGCTCGAAGTCCGGGAAATTCTCCTTGAGGGACACCACATCGGACGGATTGTACATCACCACGATGTCATAGGAGTGTATGTCCAGCCCGTGCAGGTCCTGAGGCACCGCCTTTACGAGGGTGCCGAGGGTGCAGTCCAGCCCGGCGGACTTGAAGAGTGCCGTGACCGGCTCGGCGTTGAATCCCACCGAAGCCGTGATGAGGAACTTCTCCCCCTTGTGCTTGGGTCCCACGAGGTCCACTATGGAGGCGGGAGTGCCGTTGCCGTAGAATATCTTGCGCTTGCGGTAGACGATGTGCTTCTGCAGATACATAGCCACGGCTTCGGTGGAGCAGAAATATTTCATCGTCTCCGGCACCTTGAAGCGCATTTCTTCGGAAAGCTTGAAATATGCGTCTATCGCGAGCCTTGAGGAGAATACGACGGCGGTATAGTCCGGAAGGTTGATTCTCTCAGAGCGGAACTCCTTGGCTGACAGCGGCTCCATAATGAAGAACGGGTGGAAATCCACCGTCGCGCCGTATTTGCTCTGGAGAGACTCGAACGGTGCGAGATTGGTCGGGACCTGTTGTGAAATCAGTATCTTCATCTTATAAAGTTCATAATATCGCTGCGCTCGCCGCCACCAAGGCGGCCGGCAGGATTTCAAGGGCGCAAAGATACAAAATTGTCTGCAAAGCGGAACGCCCGTCTTTCAAAAAAATCTCTCCGGCCCTGATGAGAAACAGTATGTAGGCGAGTGCCGCAGCGGCTGTGACAACGGTCCGTATCACATTGTCATCCAGTCTGAAAGCGGTCAAAATACAGGCGAGCGGCACGATGATGGCGCATAGCGCGATAAAGAAATTATACAGTCCGTGGAACACGGCCGAGCGGCTGTTCGGACCGAGTTTCGGGATGTGGACGGCCTTGTGGCACAGCCGCCTCAGGGCGAGGAAGGCCAACAGCACGCCGATGACGGCGGCAAAGCTCCACTCCGGCGGGATGTCCTGCCCCGGGAAGGGCCTGTAAACGGAGAACCTGTCCACCGTCAGACAGAAGGGCAGGATGAAGGAGAGGGCGACGCTGTCGCGCATGCGGGCCATACTGAGGTTGGATTCCAGTCCTATGCTGCCGCTTGTACGGTCGAGCGCATAGACAAGGGTCGGGGCCAGTCTGACGATGTCCTTGAGAGCAGCCAGCACGAGAGCTACGGCGAGTATGACCGCGATTCTGTCCGTGAGCGGAGTACCCCACGGCACGGTACTCTCCGGCCCCGGGAGCGGGACTGCGGACATTTCGAGCCTGCCCTGCGTGAAGATGCTCTCCCCCGAAGCCATCAGTTCCCCCGTTTCGCGTTATAGCCCATCGAGACGAGCAGTGATACGATTTTGTCGCGGAGATCTCCCTGAATCGTGATTTCTCCGTCCTTGGCCGTGCCTCCGACGCCGCAGCGTGTCTTGAGAGTCTTGGCGAGGGCGGCGAGGTCGTCCCGGCTGCCCGTGAAGCCCTCTATGAGGGTCACCTGCTTGCCGGCCCGCTGCCGCCGGTCTATGCGGACGACAAGACGCTGCCTGCCGGGTTCGAGAGTCTGCGGTTCCTCTTCCCGGAGGGTCTGATACTGATAGTCCGGATTGGTTGAATAGACCACTCCGAGCCGCTTTTTCCAGTCCTGCTCTGCCATTTGGGATATTTTTTGCAAAGATAAGGATTTTTGGATGTATCTTTGCGCCTTATGAATCAGAAGAAGTTCACATTGTGGCACAGGCTGGCCGCACTGGCCGCACTTGCGGTCTCGGCTGTCACATATCTGCTGACCATCGAGCCTTCGGCCTCGTTCTGGGACTGCGGAGAGTTCATCGCGTCGTCATACAAGCTGGAGGTCGGACATCCGCCGGGAAACCCTATGTTCCAGCTGATTGCCCGCTTCTTCACGATGTTCGGGGACAATATGCACGCCGCGGTTCTCGTCAACGCTATGAGCGCGTTGTGTTCCGCCTTCACCATATTCTTTCTCTATCTGACTATAGTGTGGTTCGTCAGACGGGTCATAAAGCCTTCTTCTGACGGGACTTATACGACCTCTCAGGCTATCGCCGCGATAGGCTCCGGGCTTGTGGGTTCGCTTGCGTACTGCTTCTCCGACACTTTCTGGTTCTCCGCCGTCGAGGGAGAGGTCTATGCGATGTCCTCCCTGTTCACGGCAGCGGTGTTCTGGCTGATGACGGTATGGTACGACCGTGCGGACAGGCCGCACTCCCTCAAGTGGATAGTGCTGATAGCCTTCCTTATGGGATTGAGCATAGGCGTGCATCTGCTCAACCTGCTGATGATTCCGGCGCTGGTGTTTATGTACTTCTACCGCGTCCGCGAGGACAGGCGGTACAGTTTCAGACAGCTCCTCGGGATATTCCTCGTCGGAGTGGTGATTCTGGCCCTGCTCTTCTTTGTTGTCATCCCGTACCTGCCCAAGATGGCCGCCTACACGGACCTGCTCTTCGTCAACGTGCTGGGGCTGCCGTACAACAGCGGCGCGGCGTTCTTCCTTGTGGCCCTGCTCGCCCTGTGTTTCCGTGGCATAGCCGTGACCCTGAAGAAGGAGAAGGTGTTTCTCAACACCTCCCTGCTCTGCCTGACCACCGTCATCATAGGATTCTCGGTGTTCAGCATCGACATCATCCGCTCCTGCGCCAAGACCCCGACCAACGAGTATCAGCCGGACAACGCCTTCACCCTCGTGAGATACCTCTCCCGCGAGCAGTACGGCTCCACCCCGCTGCTCTACGGACAGTATTTCGACGCTCCGTTCGAACTCACGACTTCCAAGTACTGGGCCCCGCTGGACGGCAGATACCGCAAGGTCGAAGGTCCCGTGGACGCGAAATACCTGCCGGAAGGCAAGATGCTCTTCCCGCGTATGTGGAGTTCGAGTCCGGACGGGAGATACGAGGAGTTCTACGAGGCGTATATGGACGGCAAGGGCACCAAGGTCGCCGGAGCCACGCACCGCAAGCCCACGATGGGTACCAATCTGAGATTCTTCTTCGACTATCAGCTCAACTGGATGTACTGGCGCTACTTTATGTGGAACTTCGTCGGACGCCAGAACCAGATACACTCCCCGAGTCCGGGCAACCTCTTCCACGGCAACTGGGAGAGCGGAGTGAAGTTCATCGACGATTTCAGGCTCGGAGACCAGAGCGGGGCTCCCGCCACGCTTTCCGAGGACAAGGGCAAGAACCACTACTACTTCCTGCCGCTGCTTCTGGGGCTTCTGGGGCTGTTCTTCCAGTACGACAGGGACAGGCGCGGCTGCTGGCTCAACTTCCTGATGTTCTTTATGACGGGCATAGCGATAGTCATCTATCTCAATCAGCAGCCGATGCAGGTCAGGGAGAGGGACTACGCCTATGCGGGATCGTTCTACTTCTTCTGCGTGTGGATAGGTATGGCCGTGGCGGGGATATGTTCCCTGGCGGACAAAGCCCTCAGGCGCAGGGGGAGTGTGGCGGCGGCTTCCGCGACGGGGCTGCTCTGCCTCTGCGTCCCGGCTCTGATGGCCGCGCAGAACTGGGACGACCACGACCGCTCCAACCGCCGCACTGCGGTCGAGATGGCCTGCAACTATCTCAACTCCACAGGGCCGAACGGCATACTCATCACCCACGGCGACAACGACACCTTCCCGCTCTGGTATGCGCAGGAGGTCGAGAACGTGCGTCCGGATGTGCGCATCGTCAACACTTCGCTGCTCGGCACGGACTGGCATATCGACCAGATGAAGTGGGCCGTCAACGAGTCGGCCCCGCTCCCGCTCTCAGTGGGTCCGGAACAGTATCTCTACGGTACCAACGAATATATACCTATATATGACACGCGCGGGGAGGTCACGAGCATCTCCGACGTGATGGCCCTCTTCCGCAACCCGAAGGTGAAGGCCCCGATGACGAGCGGCCGCAGGGTGGACTACATCGCTTCGCGCAAAATCTCCATCCCGGTCAACAGGGACAACGTGATACGCTCCGGCATACTCGACGCGAAGTTCGCCGACCGGATTCCGGATTCCATCGTCATCACTATCCCGAAGGACAAGGATATGCTCACCAAACCGGAGCTCTTTATGCTTGACCTGCTTTCCAACTATCAGTGGGACAGGCCGATAAATATGCTCAATATGGGCGGCGACATCAATATCGGCATCAAGGAGTACCTTGAGCACGAGGGATATTCGTTCAAGTTTGTGCCTATACGCAGCAAGACCAGCTCCACTTCTGCCGGCTTCGTGGACACGGATGAACTGTACCGCAAGATGACGCAGGTATATAAGTGGGATGCCGTTTCGGCGGGGGACTATTTCATCGACTACCAGAATATGTACACCCACCTCGGCGTGCTGTCGCTGCGCAGCCTCTTCGTCACGGCTGCCAACACCTTCATCAAGGCGGGGGAGAACGACCGTGCGCTGCAGATGCTGGACAAGTGTCAGGAGGTGACGAAGCACTTCCCTCTGGAGACCGTGCCGCTCAACTTCTCAGGCAACGACTATATGGTCATAAGTATGGTCGAGGACTATTATAAGCTTGGACAGGGCGACAAGGCCCGCGAACTCGGGATGCGTATGGCTGAGCAGCTGCTCATATCGGCAAGCTTCTACGGCGGGTTCTACGATGTCGCGCAGGAAGAGTTCGAGCTTGTCGGCAACTATATCTACTTCCTTGCGGACGAGATGCGCAAGGGAGGCGACGCGGAACTTGCCAAGAGCCTGACGGACAGTTTCCTTTCGATGATTGGGGTATCCGGCGACGGAGAGGCTTCCTAACGGGCCATCCGCACGACTACGGACAGCGGGAGAGCTTTTCCGAACCGGTCGGTGAGGGCGAGTTCTCCCGATTCCATTTCCGGGTCCCGGCCTTTGCCGACACCGAATGCCGTCTTGACCACGGTCTCGCCGAGCAGAGGGGAGAATCCGTTGGAGTAGAGGTTGAGGACAAGGTAGCTGTCCTTGGGGGAGAGGATGGAGTTCACTGACCCGAGCATATCGAACAGACATTCGTCCAGCTTCCATTTCTCGCCGTCCGGACCGTGTCCGTATGCCGGAGGGTCCATTATGATGCCGTCGTAGACGTTGCCGCGGCGCTCCTCTCTCCTCGCGAACTTCATCGCGTCCTCCACGACCCAGCGTATGCCGTCGAGTCCCGACGCTTCCATATTGCCTCTGGCCCAGGAGACAACCTGCCGCACGGAGTCCAGATGCGTCACGTCGGCCCCTGCGGCCTTTGCCGCGAGGGATGCCGCCCCGGTGTATGCGAAGAGATTGAGTATCTTTGGCTTGCGGCCCAGAATACCGGATAGGCGGCGGGTGTGGCGGAAGATATATTCCCAGTTGGGGGCCTGCTCGGGGAACACCCCCGTATGCTTGAATGACGTGAGTCCGAGCCGGAGCGTGAATTCCGGCCCGTCAGGGGAGCCGCCGTACCGTATGTACCACTGGTCTTCGCTGCGCCTGAGCCTCTCCCAGGTGCCGCTGTCCTCCTTGCCCGCTCTGGCGAACCCGGCCCCCGGACGGAAGCGGATATGCGCCGTCTTCTCCCACTCCTTGTCGCTCATTGATTTGGACCACAGTGCCTTGGGCTCAGGGCGAATCAGACTGTAAGCGCCGAATCTCTCGAGTTTCTCGCCGTCGCCGGAGTCGAGAAGCTCGTAGTCTTTCCAGGAACTGAGGGGGTATTCTGTCATAGCGGGTGCAAAGATATGGAGAAAATTGCTAAATTTGCGGAATTGAGTATTAAATCATTTCTATATGCAACAGCACATTGACTCCTACGATTTCAAAGGCAAGAAGGCCATTGTCCGCGTTGATTTCAACGTCCCTCTCAACGAAAAATTCGAAATTACCGACGACACGCGCATCCGTGCCGCGATTCCGACCCTGAAGAAGGTACTCTCCGGCGGCGGTTCCCTCATCATAATGTCTCACCTCGGACGTCCGAAGGGAGTGGACGCGAAGTTCTCCCTCAAGCATATCGTCGCGCATGTCTCAGAGTGCCTCGGAGTGGATGTCAAGTTCGCCCCTGACTGCCAGAAGGCGCAGGCGGAAGTCGCCGCCCTGAAGCCGGGAGAGGCCCTGCTGCTTGAGAATCTCCGCTTCTATGCGGAGGAGGAGGGCAAGCCTCGCGGACTTGCGGAGGATGTCTCCGACGAGGAGAAGAAAGCGGCCAAGGCGGCCGTAAAGGAGAGCCAGAAGGGATTCGTCAAGACCCTCGCATCCTACGCCGACTGCTATATCAACGACGCATTCGGCACCGCGCACCGCGCACACGCCTCCACTGCCCTTATAGCCGAATATTTCCCTGACGACAAGATGTTCGGCTACCTGATGCTCGGAGAGATAAAGGCCATCGACAACGTGCTCAAGAACGCGCAGCGTCCTTTCACCGCCATCATCGGCGGCTCCAAGGTGTCTTCAAAGCTTGCGGTGCTTGAGAATCTTCTCGACAAGGTGGACAACCTCATCATCGGCGGAGGTATGGGATATACCTTCATCAAGGCCGAAGGCGGCAAGATCGGCAACTCCCTCCACGAGGACGAACTTATCCCTCAGGCTCTCGAAATCCTCGCGAAGGCCAAGGAGAAGGGCGTGAAGATCTCCCTCTCCGAGCAGACCCTCGTCGCCGATGATTTCAGCAACGACGCCAATACGCAGATTGTTCCGTCCCACGAGATTCCTGACGGCTGGGAGGGAATGGACGCCGGTCCGAAGTCTCTCGAGAACTGGAAGAAGATTATTCTCGACTCCAAGACCGTCCTCTGGAACGGCCCTGTGGGGGTATTCGAGATGGACAAGTTCGCCGGCGGCACGCTGCAGATAGCCGAGGACCTCGCCGAGGCCACGGCAAACGGCACATACACTCTGGTCGGCGGCGGAGATTCAGTGGCCGCAGTGACCCGTATGGGCTATGCCGACAAGGTGAGCTATGTCTCCACCGGCGGCGGCGCTATGCTTGAAGCCCTTGAAGGCAAGGTGCTTCCGGGCATCGCGGCCATCGAAAAGTAGGTGCAAACCTCATAACATACGCTCATCCGCCCGGCACAGCTATGCCGGGCGGATTTATATCTAAAAATGACTATCTTTGCCGCAAATATTCCGTTATGCTTGAACCGCTTTTCATCCATTGGCACATCAATCCCATACTCTTCCACCTCGGAGGACTCCAGATAAGATGGTATTCGCTGCTCTTCGTGTCGGGATTCGTCATAGGATGGTATCTGTTCAAGTGGTTCTTCCGCCGCGAAAAGGTCAGCGAGAGTCTTCTGGATCCGCTGCTCTACACCCTGCTCATCGCCACGATAGTCGGGGCGCGTCTCGGACACTGCCTCTTCTATCAGCCGGACTACTACCTCGGCTCCTGGCAGGGTTTCCTTGAGATATTTATGCCGTGGAAAGGTGGTCTCGCCAGCCACGGAGGGGCTATCGCCCTGCTTCTCGCGATGTGGTGGTATTCAGCGCATTATGGTAGGAAGAACGGATTTGATTTCCTCTGGATAATGGACAGGCTCTGCATCGCGGTGGCATTTGCCGGATGTATGATAAGGCTCGGCAATCTCTTCAACTCCGAGATTTACGGCGACGTCACCTCTCTCCCGTGGGGATTTATCTTCGACCTTCGCGGAGAGACCGTTCCCAAGCACCCGACCCAGATATACGAGGCGCTCTCCTATCTTGTGCTTGGGCTGGCGCTCGTGTCCGTATATAAGTATAAGCTAGACAAGGTGTACCGGGGATTCTTCTTCGGGACTTTCCTCGTTGGCTGCTTCGGGATGAGGTTTCTGATAGAGTTCATCAAGGAGCCGCAGGTGGGATTCGAGGAGACTATGGCACTCAATATGGGGCAGCTGCTCTCCATCCCCTTCGTGATAGCGGGAATCGTGATACTCGTCCGGTCGTTTGCGCGCAAATCTCCGGCCTCTGTGGAGAGGTGCACGGGAAAGTGATTCCGGCCCGCTGATATGGCGCGGAGTGGTACGGAATTTGCGCAACCCGCCCCTGCGTTATATTAGTGTATGAAGAAATTGATATTTTTTTCTGTTCTGGCGCTGATGTCAGGCGGTTTGGCGGTTGCTCAGGAGGAGCCCCTGCAGCCTTCCGACACAAGCTCGGCGCCGAAACTTCTCACTCTCGAGCAGGCTCTTCAGATAGCCGTAAGTGAGAATGCCTCAGTCAAAGTGGCCGATATGGAGGTGGAGCGCAGCGGGTATGAGCGCAGGGGTACATACGCCTCCCTCTTCCCGCAGGTCAGCGGAACGGCCAATTATCAGCGCACCATCAAGAAGCAGGTGATGTATATGGACTTCGATATGGGCGGTATGGGAGGTGACTCCGACACCGGTTCCGAGAGCGGAGCTTCTAACTCTTCACCGGCTGCCGGCGACGGTTTCGAGGTGGGCCGCTGGAACACCTGGTCCGCAGGTGTCTCCGCCTCTATGCCTCTGGTGAACGCGCAGCTCTGGGAGAGCCTCAAGGTCAGCGCCCAGAGCGTGGAACTCGCTGTGGAGAAGGCCAGAAGCTCCCGTCTGGAGACTGTCAACCAGGTCAAGCAGGCGTATTTCGCCTGTCTGCTCGCCAAGGAGGTGTTCGAGGTGTATAAGTCAGTCTATGAGAACGCCCTCGAGAATATGAACCAGACGCAGCGCAAGTACAATGCGCAGCGGGCTTCGGAACTCGACCTCGCAAGGGCCAAGACGACTCTCGCGAACGCGATTCCAAATGTCTATGACGCAGAGAGTTCGGTGGTGCTGTCACTTTGGCAGCTCAAGGCCGTGATGGGCGTCAGTCTCGACGAAAATATAGACGTGGCGGGGACTCTTGGGGACTATGCCGACACGATGCTCTATGACATCAACCGCTCGGAGAGCCTCTCTCTCGAGAACAATTCCACCCTGCGCCAGCTCGCAATCCAGGCGGAGCAGCTCGCCTCCACCGTCAGGATGCAGCAATACGCCTATCTGCCGAGTCTCGCGCTGTCGTTTTCCTACAGTATGAACGCGATGACCAACGACTTCAACTTCAGCGAGTACCGCTGGTCGCCGTATTCTTATGTCGGAATCAGTCTCCAGATTCCGATATTCTCCGGAGGCAAGCGCCACAGCGACGTGCGTCAGGCCCGGCTGCAGAGTGCGGAACTCGCCGTCCAGAGAGAGAACACCGAGAGGCAGCTCCGCATATCCGTCCGCCAGTATCTCAATCAGATGGAGACGGCGATGAAAAGCTGCGGCTCCGCACGGAGCGCACTTGAATCGGCTCAGAAGGCGTATGACATAGCGAGCCGTTCCTACAATGTGGGCCGGAGCACTCTCACCGACCTCAACGATGCGCAGCTCGCGCTCACTCAGGCCCGGCTGACGGTGTCGCAGGCCGTATATAACTTCGTCACCGCCAAGGCGAACCTCGAAGGCACGATAGGCGCCGACTTTATAGACGAGGGCGGAAATGTTCAACTGAATAAAACTTCTTACGACAATGAATAACAGGAATCTGATTATAATGATGGCGCTGTCTGCCGCCATGTGCGGCTGCGCCGGCAACAGTGGTGACGGAGCGCAGCAGTCCGTCGCCGAAAAAACGCCGACGGTGAAGGTGGTGACCGCGACGCGGCAGATTGTGCCGCAGGAGGAGGTGTATTCCTCCACGGTGCAGGCCAATGTGGTGAACAACATCGCCCCGCAGAGCGGCAACCGCATCAAGAAGCTCAATGTCGAGGTCGGGGATTTCGTGACTGCCGGACAGGTGCTTGCGGAGATGGACCGCGTGCAGCTCGACCAGGCTGCGCTTAAACTCAAAAACGACGAGACGGAGCTCGCCCGCGTGAAGGAGCTGCTCGGAGAGGGCGGCATCTCCCAGTCCGACTACGACGCTCTGGAACTCGCGTTCAAAGTGTCCAAGTCCAGCTATCAGAACCTTGAAGACAACACCATCCTCCGCGCTCCGGTGAGCGGCGTCATTTCCGCGCGCAACTACGACAGCGGAGATATGTACGCGATGGCTTCCCCGATATATGTGGTCCAGCAGATAACTCCGGTCAAGATTCTCGTCGGGGTTTCCGAGACGGACTACAGCCGGGTCAGCAAGGGCGACAAGGTGAGTGTCACCGCCGACGCTCTCCCGGGCAGGACTTTCGAGGGAAGCGTGTCCCGTGTCTATCCGGTGATTGACCCTGCCTCCCACACGGTCAAGGTTGAGGTTCTCATCCCCAATGCCGACCGCCTCGTCCGCCCCGGGATGTATGCCCGCGTGACAATCAATATGGGTGACCGCAACAGCATCGTCGTTCCGGATGCCGCCGTGGTGAAGCTGCAGGGGTCGGGCCAGAGACAGGTATATGTCCTCGACTCCTCGGATGTCGTATCAATCAAGGTCGTGACGCTCGGCCGTCACTTCGGCGGCAACTACGAGATTCTCTCCGGTCTTGAAGAGGGCGACAGGGTGGTCACCGAAGGCCAGTCCGCGCTCAAGTCCGGCATTAAAGTGGAGGTTTCGAAATGAGCATTTACCGTTCCGCGGTCAACAAGCCGGTAACTACAGCGCTCGTGTTCATCGCGTTCGCGGTGCTGGGCGTCTTCTCGCTGAGCAGGACATCGATTGCCCAGTTCCCGGAGTTTGACGCAAATACAATTATGGTGATGTCCTCGTACCAGGGAGCCAACGCCCAGGATATAGAGACCAACCTCACCAAGATTCTCGAAAACGCGCTCAACGGCGTGGAGGACCT
>CAVGPE010000037.1:0-6794 GCA_963631065.1 Ruminococcus bicirculans (ex Wegman et al. 2014) | reverse complement strand
TCTTACCGCAACATTCTGACACTGCTTGCCGCATCGGCGCTGGCCCTTGTCGCTTCCTGCTCAAGGGGAGGAGACGGGGACGAATTCGCATACCTCTACAAGGACCTTCCGTTCGATATGGAAAGGGTCTCAAGACCGGTGATTCCCGACTATAGTGTGGACCTCACCGACTTCGGCGGGGTCGGGGACGGGGTGGCTATGAACTCCGAGGCCTTCGCCAAGGCTATGAAGCACCTCTCCGACAAGGGCGGCGGGCATCTCAACGTGCCGGCGGGCATCTGGCTCACCGGGCCGATAGAGATATTGAGCAACTGCGACCTCCACGTTACGCCGAACGCCGTGATAATCTTCAACCCGGACCGTGACCTTTACCCCATCATCGAGACCGTGTTCGAGGGGCTTGACACCCGCAGATGCGAATCCCCTATCCACGCCGAGGGCGCGCGCAACATCTCCATCACCGGAGGCGGCGTGATCGACGGCAGCGGAGAAGCCTGGAGGATGGTCAAGAAGTCCAAGCTCACCGAAGGGGAATGGAGGAAGCTCACCGCATCGGGCGGCGTCCTCAGCAAGGACGGGCGCATCTGGTATCCGGACGAGGGGTTCGAGAAGGCTTCCCGTATGAGCAATATGAACGTGCCTCGCGGCGTGAAGAGCGAGGAGGAGTGGAACGAAATCAAGAGTTTCCTGCGCCCGAATATGGTGTCGCTGCGCAACTGCGAGAACATCCTGCTCGAGGACTGCACCTTCCAGAACTCCCCGTGCTGGAATGTGCACCCGCTGCTGTGCCGCAACCTCATCGTCAACCGGGTGAACATACGCAATCCGTACTATTCCCAGAACGGTGACGCGATAGATGTGGACAGCTGCGAGAACGTCCTGATAGTCAACTCCATCTTTGACGCGGGGGACGACGGCATCTGCATCAAGTCCGGCAAGGACGCTGACGGCAGGCGCAGGGCCCGCCCGTGCCGCAATCTGATAGTGGACAACTGCACCGTGTTCCACGGACACGGCGGATTCACGGTGGGCAGCGAGATGAGCGGCGGAGTGGAGAATATAAAGGTGTCCAACTGCCGCTTCCTCGGCACCGACGTGGGCCTCAGGTTCAAGAGTACCAGAGGACGCGGCGGAGTGGTGAAGAACATCTACATCAACGACATATATATGAAGGACATCGTGGCCGACGCGATACTCTTCGACCTCTTCTACGGAGGCAAGTCCGCGGTCGAGGCTGCGGCGGAGAAGGATGAGAGCATCAATGTGCCGGCCGTGCCGGTGGACGAGACCACCCCGGAGTTCCGCGACATATATATAAGCAACGTGTGCTGCAACGGGGCCGCCAGGGCTATGCTCTTCAACGGCCTGCCGGAGATGCCGGTGACCAACATCAATGTCAGCGACTGCACGCTGAGCGCGGACGAGGGCATCACGCTCCGCAATTCGCAGGACATCACATTCAGGAACGTGAAGTGCTATCCGGAGAGCGGGGACGAGATTACGACCGTGAGAGTGAAGAATTTTACCAATATGCAATAGCGCTATGACAGGAAGACTTATCATTACCGCCGCTCTCGCGCTCGCAGCCCTGACATCCTGCGGGAAGTCCGAGCCTATGTCAGAGAAGATGGTGCGTTCGCAGATGTCCCGCTGCCCGGAGGCCACATATCTGGACTACGCGGAAGGCCGGCTCAAGTGGGGCTACACCCCGGGACTGGAACTCAAGGCTTTCCTTGACGTATATGAGCGCTACGGCGGCAAGGACATATACGACTATGTGCTCAGGTGGTACGACGAGGCGGTCAACTCGGACGGCACTATCAAGACCTACTCCGTGGAGAAGTACAATGTGGACCTCATCTGCCCGGGCAGGTCGCTCTTCTATTTCTACGACAAGACCGGAGAGGAGAAGTACCGCAAGGCCATAGAACTCATCAAGAGCCAGATAGACGCTCAGCCGAGGACATCCGAGGGGGCGTTCTGGCACAAGCGGATATACCCTCACCAGATATGGCTGGACGGAGTGTATATGGCCGAGCCGTTCTACGCGGAGTATGCGGGCCGCTATCTCGAAGGGGAGGCTCAGGCTGAAGCCTACAGGGAAATCGTCAACGAGTTCCTCGTCGCCGCGAAGCACACTTACGACCCGGTCACTAAACTCTACCGCCACGCGTGGGACGAGTCCCGCTCCATGTTCTGGTGCGACCCGCAGACCGGACAGTCGCAGCACTGCTGGGGACGCGCCCTGGGGTGGTACTGTATGGCCATAGTCGAGGTGCTGGACTTCCTGCCGCAGGATTTTGCGGAGAGGGGGCAGCTAATAGATTTGTTGCGCGGCATCTGCGCCGAGCTTCCGAAGTGGGCCGACCCTGAGAGCGGGGTGTGGTATCAGGTGCTTGACCAGCCGGGACGCGAGGGCAACTATCTCGAAGCCACCTGCTCCGCTATGTTCAGCTATACCTTCCTGAAGGGTGTCCGTATGGGATATCTCGATGCGGAGCTGCTGCCTTACGCCAAGAAGCTCTATGAGGATGTGGTCGCGGAATTCATCTCCACCGACGGGCAGGGCCGCATCAGCCTTGAGAAGTGCTGCTCCGTCGGAGGGCTGGGCGGTTCAAGTATGCGTATGGGCGACTTCGCTTACTATCTGAGCGAGAAGGTGAGGCCGAACGACTCCAAGGGGGTCGGGCCGTTCATCTGGGCTTCGCTTGAGATGGAAAGACTCAAATGAAGAAGAAAGTTTCACACTTAATTATTTTATCATACCATTATGACAAAGAATCCATTTTCTCTTGAAGGGAAGAACGCCTGGATCACAGGCGCTTCCTACGGTATCGGCTTCAACATCGCCAAGGCGTTCGTGGCTGCCGGCATCAAGACCATCATCTTCAACGACATCAATGAGGAGTTCCTCCAGAGGGGCCTCGACAACTACAAGGAAGCCGGAATAAGCAACGTCAAGGGATATGTCTGCGACGTGACCAAGGAAGACGATGTGAAGGCTCTCGTGGCTAAGATCCACGAGGAAGTCGGCAACATCGACATCCTCGTCAACAACGCCGGCATCATCAAGCGCATCCCTATGCACGAGATGACCCGCGCACAGTTCCAGCAGGTGATCGACATCGACCTCGTGGGACCGTATATCGTATCCGCCGCCGTGCTTCCTGAAATGATGGAGCGCCACGAAGGCAAGATTATCAATATGTGCTCTATGATGTCCGAACTCGGACGCGAGACCGTGTCCGCCTACGCCGCAGCCAAGGGAGGCCTCAAGATGCTCACCCGCAACATCTGCGCGGAGTACGCCGAGTACGGCATCAACTGCAACGCCATAGGGCCGGGCTATATCGCCACTCCTCAGACCGCTCCGCTCCGCGAGCGTCAGGCCGACGGCAGCCGCCATCCTTTCGACCAGTTCATCGTCAGCCGCACCCCTGCCGGACGCTGGCTTGACCCTTCAGAACTCGGCGGGCCTGCGGTATTCCTCGCTTCACACGCTTCTGACGCGGTGAACGGACACGTTCTCTATGTGGACGGAGGTATTCTCGCATATATCGGAAAACAGCCTAAGTAGTTCATTATGAAACTCAACTGTCAGGTACGTCAGGCTTCGAGCAACATCGACGCGAAGCACTATGACACCGAGCGCATCCGCAAGGAGTATCTTGTGGAGAACGTGATGGTGCCGGACGAAATCAATATGGTCTATTCGATGTTTGACCGCATCATCGCCGGAGGAGCTGTCCCGGTGAAGGAGGACCTGAAGCTTTCCGCTCCGGAGATACTCCGCGCCGACTACTTCACAGAGCGCCGCGAACTCGGCATCATCAATGTCGGGGGCGCGGGTACGGTGGTCGTCGGGGACGAAGAGTATCATCTCGAATATAAGGAGGCCCTCTATGTCGGACGCGGCAGGCGCGACGTGGTCTTCAAGAGCGACTCGGCAGACAAGCCGGCGCACTTCTACTTCTGCTCCGCCACGGCTCACCGCGAGACCGGAGTGAAGAAGGTGACCAAGAAGGATGCGGTGGTTATGCATCTGGGTTCTCTCGAAGAGTCCAACGAGCGCACCATCAACCGTCTTCTCGTCAAGGAAGTGGTGCCTTGCTGCCAGCTTCAGATGGGTATGACGGAGCTTGCTCCGGGCAGCACCTGGAACACTATGCCGGCCCACACCCACGACCGCCGTATGGAGGTGTACTTCTACTTCGAGCTGCCTGAAGACGCGGCCGTGTGCCACTTTATGGGCGAGCCTCAGGAGACCCGCCACATCTGGATGCACGGCGAGCAGGCTGTCATCTCTCCGCAGTGGAGCATACACTCCGCCTGCGCCACGCGCAACTACACCTTCATCTGGGGTATGTGCGGCGAGAACGACGACTACAACGATATGGACTGGTGCGCCACGACCGACCTCAAGTAAGAGCGATGAAAAAGTTATTTATTGCATTGGCGCTCTGCGCCGGTCTGTGCGCCTGCAACGCTCCTCAGGAGCAGAAGGTGATGGCGCGCTATGTGCCTGAGAGGGCGGACGATTTCGTGTTTGAGAACAATCTCGTGGCGGGCCGCATCTACGGCAAGGCGCTTGAGGGTAATCCGACTTCTCCGGGTATCGACATCTGGGTGAAGCTGCCGGGCAAGCTCGTGGCGGACGAATGGTACGCTGCGGCGATGAACGATTCCGGCTACTACCACCACGACCACGGCGGGAAGGACTGCTACAAGGTGGCGGTCAGTCTCGGCGGCGGAGCTTCCGTGCCTTATATCGACGGCGAGCTCCGGTATCCGGCCACCAACTGGCGTTCCTACGAGATACTTGAGCAGGGCGCCGACAAGGTGGTGTTCGTGCTGCATTATCCGGAGTGGCAGGCTTCAGGAGTCAGCGTGAAGCTCGACAAGAAGGTCACCGTCACGGCGGACAGCTATTTCAGCAAGGTGGAGGATACATATACCTTCAGCGGAGCTGAGACGCTGCCTGTCGCCGCCGGAGTCTTCCGTCATCCTGGGCAGGACACCATAGGGGACGAGCTTGTCGGCTCTGACCGCTACGCAATCTGGGAGCAGGCTTCAGACCAGAGCGTCGAGCCTGAGGACGGGATGCTCGGAGTGGCCGTATATGTGCCGGGAGCGGAGTCGGTGAGCGTCACCGAGGACGGCTCCCACGGTCTGTGCGTCAAGAGCGTCAAGTCCGGGGAGACCTTCACCTACTGGTTCGGTTCGTGCTGGTCCAAGGGCGATGTCAAGACGGCTGCGGACTGGTTCGGCATCGTGAACGGACTCAAATAGCTCAGGGCAGCATAACAGGCCCTTGAGACCATACTGACATCGGCTCCGTGCGGCAGTCTCACCGCGGCACGGGGCTTTTTTTAAAAAAACAGAACCGCAGATATGATAGCACTGATGCTCGGACTCCTGCTGCAGCTGCCGGGAGTCATCAACTGGACGGCGGACAGCCATCCGGAGGTGTTGAAGGTCCTCGGAGAGCCGAAAATCATAGAAACGGCGCTCGGAAGCGCCGTGGAATTCGACGGCGTGGACGACGGACTGTTTCTGGACAGCGTGCCGGTCGCCGGGATGGAGGAGTTTACCATAGAGATGATATTCAATCAGTATCCGGACAGCGCGTTCGAACAGCGTTTTATGCATATGGGCGCATACGGGGGCGCGAGGGTGATGTTCGAGAGCCGGGTGAAGGACGATGACAGCTGGTACTTCGACGCTTTCGTGCATCTGGGCAGCAAGGAGAAATCCTGCGTGCTGATAGACCCTTCGCTGACGCATCCCTGCGGCAGGTGGTACAATCTCACCCTCGTCGCGGACGGCAGGGGGCTTAGGAGTTATGTGGACGGGGTTCTCCAGTGCAGCGGAGACCTTCCTTATGAGCCGCTTGTCGGCGAAGGCTGCACGTCTCTCGGAGTGAGGCAGAATCTGGTGTGCTGGTTCAAGGGGGCCATATACCGCCTGCGCATCACTCCTTCTGTCCTCAAGCCGGAAGAATTCCTGCGCGACCAGGACAAGCTCAACCGCTGATTGGCTATAATCCAAATAATACACAATGACACTGCATCTGATTTCACTTCTTACCTCGCTGCTGATGCTCGCTCCGGGCGGCGGCAAGGCCACTTACACCAATCCCATTCTTTTTTCAGACTACTCCGATCCTGACGTGATTCGCGTGGGGGATGACTACTGGATGACCGCCTCGTCGTTCACCTGCTTCCCGGGACTGCAGATTCTGCACTCCACCAACCTCGTGGACTGGGAGATAGCGGGGGCGGCCCTTCCCGAGATGGGCCCCGCATTCGACGCCCCCTCCCACGGCAACGGGGTCTTTGCCCCGTGCATACGCTATCACGGGGGACGCTACTGGATTTTCTGGGGAGATCCGGACAAGGGGATTTTCCAGATTAACACCGCAGACCCTCGCGGCGAGTGGAGCAAGCCGCACCTCGTGCTGGAGGGGAAGGGTATGATTGACACGAGTCCGCTCTGGGATGATGACGGGAGGGTGTATCTCGTCCACGCCTGGGCAGGATCCCGCGCCGGGTTCAAGAGCATACTCAACGTATGCGAGCTCGACAAGGACTGCAAGCGCGTAATCTCCGATCAGGTGCTAGTCTTCGACGGCATGAAGACCGGAGATGACACCGTCGAGGGGCCGAAATTTTACAAGAAGGACGGCTGGTACTATATCTTCGCTCCTTCGGGCGGCGTCAAGGAAGGCTGGCAGCTTGTACTGCGCTCCCGCAACGTTTACGGCCCTTATGAGAAGCGCACCGTGCTTCATCAGG
>CAVGPE010000036.1:0-18968 GCA_963631065.1 Ruminococcus bicirculans (ex Wegman et al. 2014) | reverse complement strand
AAATTTTGCAACTTTCGCAGGTTATCGGGCCATTATGGGTGTGCGCAAGAAGGGCTTCACAATATCTTCGCCCACATCGTCAGTTGGTTAATTGGCTGACCTTCCAGCCCGTCGGGATAGCGCTTAATTCTGACAAAAGCTTTGCGGTGGCATCGTCAGAATAATAGATGGTTCTTGTAGGGCTTGACGCTTCAAATACAGGAAGCCAGTCTTTTAAAGCATAATCATTACTCCTGGTGGTGGCTTTGATGGTGACGCTTTCCAGATTGGTGCATCCGGAGAACATCTGGTAGTAGCAGTAATAAACGAGTTTGGTCGCCGGAAGATTAGGTGCTGTAGTAAGGGCAGTGCAGCCGGAGAACATCCCATAGTAGCATTGCGTTGCAAGACTTTCCGCCGGAAGCTCGGGTGCTGAGGTGAGTTTGGTGCATTTCTGGAACATCCACTGATAGCAGTATTCCGCAAGAGTCTTTGCCTGGAGTGCGGGGGCTGCAGTAAGGGAAGTGCAGCCGGAGAACATCCCATTGTAGCAGTTTGATGCAAGCGTTGTCGCGTTAAGTACCGGTGCAGTAGTAAGGGAAGTGCAGTCCTTGAACAATCCTTGGTAACATTGGCTCGCAAGATCGGTAGCCGGGAGTTCAGGAGCGGAAGTGAGGACGGTGCAGCCGGAGAACAGATAGCAGAATTTCGCTTCCGATGTCGAGACTGTGGCGTATCCCTTGCCGTCGATCAAGGTTCTGATGTCCCCGGAAGCCTCAACGGTGACATCAGTGCCGAATGAAATGGTGCTGTAATATCCGCCGTGATATGCCGTGCCGAGAAGGCTTTCTCCGCCCGCAGAGTTGAGGCCGGTTCCGCGAAGCCGGAGATTGCCCTCATCGCCGCCGAAAGACACCGCATCCATCCCCGAAGTGACCTTCGTCCACTCCCCTCCGCCTACGGAATATTCGAACGTGCCGATCGCCGCCGCGGCGGTCGCGTCCGTCGGCAGGGTCATCTTGAAAGTCTGTGCGCCCGATGCCGTGAAGGTAAGGTACGGAGGAGCCTCAACGATGGAATAGCTCTTCTCAACGGAGCCGATGTAGGCTCCCTTGCCATTGACGGAGACTGTGTAGTTCCCCTTGGCGCTGCTGCTTTCGTTGCTCCAGGATAGCGTATAGTCAGTGTTTTCCGTCAATTTTTCACTATTATATGTAACGGTAACAGTAGGTCTCACCGTACTTCCCGTGTACTCAAGTTCAGTCCCGGACAGGGTTACTTCAATACCGTCCGTTGTGACGAGGCTGCGCTTGAGATTGAAATTGTACTCGTAACTCTTACCCTTTTCGAGGGTGACAACCGACGGGGGCGTGGCCTTATAAACATATGTATTGCCGTCCTTGGTGACACTTATGCTGAGGAGTTCCCCATTGGTATTGACAGTGCAGGGCGGGACGAGGGCGGAATAATACCCCTCGCCATCCTCGAATGCCTTTACTATTCCGAGAATGGTGACCGTCGCTCCTGTGACGGCCGTGCCGTCCTCGCCGGTGACGCTGACTTTGATAAGGGCGGTCTGGTGAGAGAAGGTGAGAGTGGTGGTCTCGCCGAATTTGGCGGTGGCGGAGGCGGTCATCAGGTTGCTCTCCTCGCGTCCGGCCTTGCTGCTCTGGTCAGTCGCGATGCTCAGCGCTGTAGGTTCGGAGTCGCTGTAGGGATACCAGGCTTTGACCTCGATGTCCCCGGTGTCCGAGCGGTAGAACGGACTTACGCCCTCCGCCGGCTCAAGCGCTCCGCCGGAAGAAGTCACCTTGTACTTTTTCACTTCCCCTCCGACCGCGATGGCCACTTCCTCCCCGCCGTCCCAGCTGCCGTCTGCGGCGGCACGGGTGGAGAGCGTCATATCCGCCTGCCCGGCGGTGAAGACGAGCGGCTGCGGCCCGTCAAGCGTGCCGGCACGCGGCTCAATCTGCTCGACACAGGCGCAGCAGAGCGCAAGCGCCGCCGCTGCGGGGAGCAGGTGGTGGAGGAGAAAGTGAAGAAGGTGACTTCGCATACTGTTGCTGTTACGGTTGTACGGATGCTATCGCTGCTGCGGGGTCTGTCGACTCTGCCGCCGGTGCGCGGCCGTCCTTTACTGCAGGACGGCCTCTCCGGTAGTCGCGCCGCCGCCGACGGTCGTCCAGTCAGTAATTTCAGACGTGACGGTCAGGCCGGTCTTTTTGACCGTGATTTCGTATTCGTATACTTTCTGTCCATCGAAAGTCTTGTCGCTGTTGTCAAGCTTGTAGATATATGAGCCGCCGCCCACCTCGACCTTGATGAACTCCGAGCCGCTTGATACGGTCTGCGGCACTATGATGGCCGCGCAGGCGATGGAGCCGCTGCTCTCGCAGGACTGGTCTTTGCAGGCTACAATCGGTGTCGCATCACCGCTGGCTGCGGCGAGGTCCGTCTTGCCCACAGAGAATTCGGTGGCTATCTTGGTGCCAAGTATGGACACCTTGGCATTGCTCAGACCGGAGACTGACCCGGCGGTCCCGTCGAATCCGTCGCCAGGCTTGAGGGTTATCTTAATCTTAGTGAGAAGGTGCGTGAAGGTGAGAGGGACGGCGGAGGTGGTGCGCGTCACAGGATTGCTCTCCGGCACGCCCGTCATAAGGTCGCTGGCCTTGTAGTTGTCGTCGCTGCTCTGGTCAGCCTTCACTGAGAAGCTCACGCTTGTGGCATTGTATGTCGACGCACTCGTCGCCGCAGCCATAGGATATACACCGTAGATATACAGGCCCTTGCCGTTAGTCGGCCAGTACTGTACGTTGGTAAGGTTGCCGCTGCCGTCGGCAGTGTATTCGAGGGCGGCACCGTTGTTATACACGGTGACATCGGTGCCGGATGTGGCCGGACTGCCATTGCCGCCGTCCTCTACGAGGAATATGCCCACTTTCTCGCCGCTTGCGAACTGGGTGGACTGCAAATCGGTACCAGCCTTGGTCTCCGAGATGACATTGGCGGTGCTGAGGCGCAGCTGCCCGTCGTCATACCGGATGTCGTCCTTGTTGCAGGAGGTGAGGGCCAGCGAGGCCGAAGCCGCCGCGATGATGAGGTAGAATTGTGCTGTTTTCATATCTGATTGTTTTTAATTTGTATCTGTTCCGTATGTATGTGTGTCTGTCCGTAACTCCGGCTACATAGCGCTGCCGTCGTCTATCTTGCCTCCCTCCTGCCAGTCGTTGATGCTGACAGAGCCGAGTTCCACGCGGTCACGGCCCACGATGAGGTTGAGCGTGGTGTACCTGCCCTCCGAGAGAGGGATGTCGGCGGAGTGGGTGTAGGTATAGGTCTGCCCTTCAATGGTGACGGAGACGGCCCTGAATCCCGCCTGAGGAATCATCAGCCCGCTGAAGCTCAGGGCGTAGCCTTTGGAGGCCGTGGCGAGGGCCGGGATGTCGACTCCCGTCTGCGCTCCCACCGCACAGGTCTTAGCCAGATAGTCTATCGTGCAGGTCTTGGCGGCTGTCGCGGTGACGGCGCTCACCGTCGGGGTCTCGCTCCACTGCGTGCGGAAGGTCAGGTTGACGTTAAGCTTGGCCATCGCGTGGTCGAACGCGAGGGACACCGGATTCTGCGTGGCCGTGAGGCCGACGAGGTTGCGCGCCACGAGGAGGTCGCTCTTCTCGTAGTCCGCCGGGTCCAGCTCGTAAGGGTCGGCCTTGAAGTCAGTCACCTTGCGCGCCGGATACACCCCGATGAAGTAGTGCGGGGTCTCCATATCCTGCCAGAGCATCAGCGACTCGGGAGTCCATTTCGCGTCATCCCCGAGGACATTGACGACCCCGTCCACGACGAGCTTGGCGGAGACCGTTTCCGGGCTTCCCGTCCAGGCGTACACGCTTATCCCGTCCCCCTTCTCGAAGGTGCTGCTCACCCCGTCGGTGGTGGCGCGGGTGGACAGTATGGACGCGTCCACGGTGATGTACTCCGGGACTGTCCTGTCGTCGGTCCCGTTCTTGCCGCAGGCGGAGGCCGCGAGGGCCAGTGCCGCGAGCGCGATGTTGCGAATCTTTTTCATTTGTCTTGCTTTGTTTATCTGTCTTTCCTTCCTTGCTGCTTCCGCGTCGGGGGCCTGCCGGCCCTCATCGCTCTTCATCCCTCCCGCCGTCCGGGTCCGGAGCCGAGCCGCTCACTGTCCATCCCTCCTCCCAGTCGCTGATGGTGCAGGAGTCGAGGTACATATACGGGGTGATGACGGTGTAGTCGAATTCTGCGGTGTAGCTGTATCCCATCGCCATCGCCGGAGTATCGGCCACGGCGTGCTGGACGCTTCCCGCAGAGTCGGTGAGATATATGTCAAGGTATGTGCGCTGATAGCCCGATGCGGTCGGGAATATATATCTGCCGGTGATGCCGAGGACCGCCGAGCCGTCCCCCTCCGCCGGGAGTTCTCCGAGGCTGACGGAGGAGTATGTGAGGGAAGGAAGGCCGAGGCCGCCGTTCCCGTCATCGGCGTCGAGGTCGATATGGTCCGCCACCCTCTGCACGGAGACGGAGACGGATGTCCCCTCCGGGACTCCGGTGACGCGTATGCTCAGCGACGGGACCGTGCACTGCAGCTCGCAGCGGACTATGTTGAGCCGTCCGGCCTCGACCGTGGCCTCGCCTATGCCGAACCAGGCCTGGGCCGACGGCTGCACGCCCTCCCCGGCAGGGCTGACCCTGACGCCTCCGGCGAGTTCGCCGGCGCGGGTGCCGAGGGTGCTGATGAGGTAGCCGTTCCCGGCTGTCATATTGACTGCGGCGAACACCTTGCAAGACCCGGACGGAAGCTGCGCGGACTGCGAGGCCGCCTCCTGCGGGGATTCGAATGACTGTACATTCCTGGTGCCGTCAGCGGCCGTCGTCAGCAGCAGGATGTCGCCTATGGCTTCCTCCTCGCCGTCCTGCTCGTCCCAGACGAGTTCAGCCGCGATGTGTCCGGAGGCGTCTGTGTCAGCGCCGGTACCTGAACCGCCGCCGGCGAAGTCCTCGTGCGGGCCGTGAGTGCAGCCCTCGGACGCAAGCGCCAGCAGTACGGCGGAGACCGTCAGTGCCGTTATGCGTGCCATTCTATTCATATGCCGTGTCGCGTTTCGTGGTCGTGGCGGATATGTTCCAGACGAGACGGAGACCCCCGCCGAAGACGAAGTTGCTTTTGTGGCAGTGGACCGGGATGCGGTCGATGCGGCCTCCCGTCAGGCAGTCGATATCCGTATATATTCCTATGTCGAGCCGGTCCGTCAGGCGGCGGGTCGCGGAAAGCTGTCCCCCAAAACCCGGATGATACTGCCGGGCGTATGTCCTTTCGAGCCTTGCGCCGTCGACGCTGCCGGGTCCGGAGAGCGTGGCGGCGGTGGAGAACAGGGAGAGGCGCGGGGAGAGTTCTGCTCTCCAGAGACCCGGGCCGCCTCCCGGAAGCAGTCCGAGGAGGTTGAAGTCCAGCTGCAGGGAGTAGCGCCGCAGAGAGACTCCCGACTCAAGTTCGCCGTAGTCCCATCCCTTCTTCCCTATGACGGGGACAAAGGAGCGTCCGAGGTCCTCAGAGAGCCAGTACTGACAGCAGTCCATCGCCGTCAGGACGGTGTGTCCCGCGGAGGCGGAGACCTCCAGGGCGAGCAGAGTGCTGAAGCGGTAGCCTGCGGAGAGGGTCAGAGCATAGCCGAAGTGCGTGTCGTAGCTTCCGAAGCTGCGGAAGGTGCCCTGCCCGAGCAGGGTGCCGACGCCTGGCGAGACGAACCAGCCGCGTTCCGGACCCCTGACGGTCGCGTAGGCCGCATGCGGACCTGCATCGTGAGCTGCCGCCGCAGTGTCCGCCGGCTGCGCCGCGTGCGCGGGTCCGGCCATAAGGCACAACAGCAGCAGAACCGCTACCGAAGCCGCCGTCCGCGTCTTTTTGCCTATTTCGTGGTGGTGTCCGTCTGTTCCGGCCATAGCTCAATTGTAGTCTTGCTCTTCGCAAATCTACATAAAACTTTTCCGGAAAACGCAGGGAAGGGGCGGGAAGTTTGCAACATCCTGTCCGAAACCTGCAACATCCTGTCCGCTTTTACTTGGAAACCTCCCCTCTCTTGCTTTTCACATATTCAGTAGGGGTCATACCGTAGGTCTGACGGAATATGCGGTTGAAGGTGGCGGTGTTTGTCATCCCGCAGGCCTGGGCGACGGAGAGCATAGTCCACTCGGGATGCCGGCGCAGCATAAGGACGGCGTAGCGGATGCGCTTGCGGTTGATATAGACCTGGAGGTTGGCGGCCCCGCCGTATTGCTTGAGCAGGCCTCCGAGCGCGTTCTTGTCGATGCCGGAGAGCCGGCACAGGTCATCCCGGCTCAGGTCGGGATTGAGATAGAGCTGTTCGCTGTCGATGCGGCGGTCGAGATCCGCGAACAGGGCGGCGGAGCCGTCATCCCGCTTCTCCTGCGGCGGGGCCGGGCATACCGGAGGGATGGCGGAGTCGCTGTCAGAGGCCTTCCCGGCGGCCATCCCGTCCAGAGCCTGCCTGTCAGCCAGTTCGTCCAGAGCCTGCGCCAAAAAGCGGTTTTTGCGCCGCATCTTGCGGGAGTTGCGCAGCATGGCCGCTATGACGGACAGCAGCACCGCGGCTCCTCCGCACAATATCACAATCCACATCTCGCGCACGTGCAGCTGGCGTTCCTTCTCCCGAGTCTCGTAGAGTACGGAGAGTTCCTGCGCGTTGCGGCGGGCGAGCCGCGCCTGCAGGGTGTCGCTTATCTCCAGCACCTCGACATAGAGGTCAGAGGCCCGGCGGTACTTGCCCGTCTTGTGCTCGACTTCCGCCAGTCCGCTCTTGGCGAAGAGCATCATATTGCTCAAGGTGTCGCTCTGCGTGCGGATTTTCGCGATAAGCCCCTCGTAGATGCGCTCCGCTTCGGTGTAGCGTCCGCGCTCGCGCAGATAGTCCACGATGAAATAGTCTCTCGGATTGCGGCCTTCCTCTATCGGCACGGCCTTCCACTCCATCCAGACGGAGTCGGCGCTCTCCGGCTGTCCGGCCATCACGCAGTGCGCGGCAAGTTTGGCCAGCGCCGTGCGCCGGTCGCGCAGCTGTATCTGGGGATTGCTCCCCCAGCGGACGCCTTCATAGGTCAGCTTCACATTGCGTCTGTCGGTCTCGATGGCCGCGTCGAAATCGCGCATTCCGGAGAGGATGCTGCTCAACACGTTCAGCTGGCTGTGCATAATATGGTCCGCGTCGCGGCGGTCAGTGTGTCCGGCAAGGTCTATGGCCTCGCGGATATAGGCTATGCCCTGGCTGCGGTCGCCCTCGTAGTAGAGGTGCTTGCCCATCATCATCAGCCCCTGCGACAGATAGTAGTCGTTGCGGGTGTCGCGCGCGAGGTCGAGCAGCCGGGAGAGCCATTTCATCTGGTCGTTCTGCTGGCTGGCCATCTCGCTGGCGCAGCACAGGCTGTAGTACACCTCAAGACGCTTCGCGTCATCCTGCCGAAGTTCCGGGAGGTCGAGCATCTGAAGATAGAGTCCGTACGCCTTGTTGAACTCCATAGAGTTGTACACCGAGTCGGCCTCGTGCATCGCAGCGTCGAAGCCGCAAGCGGAGGTCTTCCCGCCGCCGCCAGCCGCGCAGCCGGCAAGCGCCAGGGCGACCAGCAGTGAAATTATTATATGCCGGTATCGTATCATCGTCTTATACCCTCAACGCCGGGCCGGTGAGATAGACGTCGCGGAAGACGGAGTCCGCTACGGTGAACTCGACGGAGAGTTCGTCCTGACGGGAGCGGAGGTGGAATATCCGTCCTCCGTCGGAAGGCCAGTAGGACTCAAGGGTCACGGCGACGGCTGAGGCGACTATGCCCGTCCCGCAGGCAAGGGTCTCGGCCTCGACGCCCTTCTCGAACGTGCGCACATAGATGAACCCGTCAGAGGAGTATGGGAAGACAAAGTCCACATTCGTCCCTTCCGGGGCGAAGAGCGGATTCCACCTCAGTTCGCGCCCCTCCTTCTCCACGTCTATTCCTTCGATGTCGGAGACGAATCGCACGAAATGCCTGGCCCCGGTGTCGATGAACCAGCCGTGCCGCTCGGCTCCGGAACTGTCCCTGTATGTGATGCGCCGAGTCCTCTTCACGTCAGACATCCGCAGCCGGACCGAAGAGAGCGGGCCGTCGCGATGCAGAATCTCCGCCGTGTGTATCCCGTCCGGAGCTTCGAAAATCAGCAGCCTGCCGGAGCGCGGACGGATGCCGAGGCTGTCGGCGAATGCGGCGATGCAGCGTCCGCCGTTGCCGCACATCATCCCGCAAGAGCCGTCGGGATTGTAGAATTCCATCTTGAAGTCGCACTCCTCCGAAGAGGAGAGTATCATCAGCCCGTCGGCCCCTATCCTCCCGTCGGCGGCCTCGAAACCCGCCGTGCGGCTGCACAGCCGGCATATCCTCTGATGCTGCCTGTACTCCGACACGTCTTCCACCCTGCCGTCAAGGACGATGAAATCATTGCCCGCTCCGGAATATTTATACAGTTCCATAATTAATTGTGCAGGTAAAAATTCAGAATATCGGACTACCTCAACAAATCTTCCAGCGTGACGGAGGAGTCCGTCTTCGCGTCACGGTATTTGACTATGACGGGGCAATACAGGCACACTCCGCTTCCGGCGCTGACACCCCTGCTGATGGGGCGGCTGCCGGACACCACCACCGCTCCTCGGGGCACTACCGTGCGTCCGTCGGAGCTGCGCGGCAGGAATTCTCCCTTCGTGGCGTCAAAGATGGCCGTGGACGCGGTGATTATCACGCCGGAGGCAATTACCGCCCCCTCCTGCACGACGGTCCCTTCGTAGATGCCGCAGTTGCCTCCCACGAAAGCCCCGTCCTCGATGATGGTCGGCATAGCTCCGGCGGGTTCCAGCACCCCGCCTATCTGGGTCGCGGCGGAGATGTGGATATTCCGGCCCACCTGTGCGCAGGAGCCTATCGTGGCGTGGCTGTCAACCATCGTTCCCTCACCCACATACGCTCCTACATTGATATATGCCGGAGGCATCACTATGGCTCCCGGGGCGAGGTATGCCCCGCGTCTGATGCTGCTGCCGCCCGGCACGATGCGCACCCCGTCGGCGGTGCTGAATCTGCGCACGGGGTAGCTGTCCTTGTCGAAGAACGGGAACTGCCCCTCACTCATATCCTTAATCTTGCCGAGCCTGAACCCGGCGAGAATCACTTCCTTGACTCCGGGATTGACCTTCCACTCGCCGTCTATCTTCTCCGCGACCCGGAGTTCCCCCTTCTCAAGGGCATCCAGCACTTCTTCTACTTGAGCGCGCGTTATTTCTTCCATAATCCGGTAAGTATTTGAGATATTGTCTGTCTGGTATCCTCACCCGCCTCCGATAGCGGAAGGCGGACTTCCGCTCTCATCAGGCCGAGACTCTCCATAGCCGCCTTGACGGGAATCGGGTTGGACTCCACGAAGCAGCCTCTGAAGAGAGGCATCAGGCGGTGGTGCAGGGCGCGGGCCTTGGCGAGGTCGCCCGCCAGCATCGCCGCGCACATTGCGCTGACTTCGGCAGGGGCCACGTTGGAAGCGACGCTTATCACTCCCTGACCTCCCGTAGCCATAAATGCCAGCGTCATATCGTCGTCGCCGCTCAGCACGGAGAACCCCTCCGGGGCGCGGCGGATAATCTCGCTCACCTGGACATAGTTGCCGGAAGCCTCCTTGGTCCCTATGATATTCGGGCAGTCGCAGGCGAGCCTGACGGCGGTGTCCGCAGTCATATTGACCCCCGTGCGGCCGGGTACGTTATATATCACTATAGGCTTGTCCGCCGCTTCGCTGACAGCCTTGAAGTAGCGGTACTGTCCCTCCTGGGTCGGCTTGTTGTAGTACGGGACGACGACAAGGTAGGCGTCGGCCCCGTGCGGGCCGAGCAGCTTTATGTTGTCGAGTGTGCCTTGCAGGGAATTGGTGCCGCAGCCCACGAGCAGAGGCAGGCCCCCGCACTTCCCTCGGGCGATGTCCAGCAGTCCGAGCTTCTCCTCTGCGGAGAGGGTCGGGGTCTCGCCGGTGGTGGCGAGAGGCACGAGGAACTCCACCCCCGCTCTCACCTGGCGCTCTATACAGGCGGCATAGGTCTCATAATCGACCGCTCCGTCGCGGAACGGGGTCACGAGCGCGGTGCCGCAGCCCTTGAGATATAATCTGCCCTTCATAATATCAGGTCTTTGAATTCGTGTACGCCCCGCAGTCCTTCAGTGAGCAGGGCGGCGCTGACCGCCCCCTCGGCGAAACCCTCGCGGGAGAAGGCTTCGTGCGTGAAAGTGAGTTTGTCCACGGAGGAGAGGAACTCCACCGTGTGGATTCCGGGGACTTCCCCGATGCGGCGGGAGACAATCTCCGGTTTCTCGCCCAGGACGCTTTCGATGATGCCGCCGACGGTCTTGGCCGTGCCGCTCGGAGCGTCCAGTTTGTGGATATGGTGGGTCTCTTCGACTCTTGGCGTGTAGCCGCAGCCCTTGAGGACTCCGCAGGCACGCTCCACGGCGGCGAAGAAGGCGTTTACGCCTATGGAGAAGTTGGACGCCCAGACAAGGGGAGTCCCCCGGCGGTCAAATTCGGCGAAGACCTCCTCCCTGATGCCGTACCACCCGGTCGTCCCGACCACCGCCGCACGGAAGCGCTCCGCGATGAAGGCGTAGTTGGAGCGGAAAGCGTCCGGGGTCGTGAAATCGATGCATACCGCTCCGGAAGTCAAGTCCGCGGGCAGGGAACGGACGTCTTCCGTCGCACACAGGAGCGGAATGCCGCGTCTGGACAGCACCGTCTCCACACAATGGCCCATCTTGCCGTAGCCGCTGATTATGATTTTTATTTGTTCACTCATTGTGTCAGAGCTTCATAGATTCTGATATAATTGTCTTTCGCCTCCTCCATCTCGCCGAGCCTTATGCACTCGTCGTCCCGGTGGGCGGTCAATATCGACCCGGGGCCGCATATCATCTTGTGCGCGAACCCGTCCAGATGCGGGGCATCGCTGCCGAAGGCCGCGGGAGAGGTCCTGAATCCTGGCAGGGTGAAATATTCCGCCGGAGCGTCGCCCCCTCGCGCAGTGACTTCAATCCCCTCTCCGGAGAGTCCTTCCATCAGGGCGCACACGCGGGCGTCGCTGATGAAGGTGGTGCGGAAATACAGCCTGCACTCCAGCTCCGGGCTGAGGATGTTCTGGGGGTTGCCGCTGTGCAGAAGCCCGACGTTGAAAGTAGTCTTCCCGAGCAGCGGGTCGTCCCCGAAAGGCTCCGCGCGCAGGGCGTTCACAGTATCTATGAACATATCCACCGCGCTCCGCCCGTACTCGGGATACCCCGAGTGGCAGGCCTTGCCGCTGAAACGGAGATCGAAGGACTTGGTGCCCTTGGAGGCGGAGACCATACAGTTGTCCGTAGGCTCGCCTATCACGAGATAAGGGGCTCTGAATCCCGTGCGGGAGAATGCCTTAGCACCGAAAGACCCCGTCTCCTCTCCGCTGAGAAGCAGCAGGGCGAAGCCGTCCCGACCCCTCGCGGCAAGTTCCCGGCAGGCGCTGTACATAGAGAATATCTGTCCCTTGGCGTCGCAGCTGCCCCGCCCGCGCACAGTGTCGCCGTCGGATGTCGGGGCGATATACGGCGGGACGGTGTCGAGGTGGGTGCAGAACACTATCTCCGGACTGCCCCAGCCGAGGAGCAGATTGAGAGTGCCGTCGCCGACTTCGAAGGTCTCCTTGCGCGGCGCTTCCAGCCTCTCCGCAAGCCAGAGCGCGAAACCGCGTTCCATCCCGGAGGTGGAGTCGATGGAGAGCATCTCGCGGAAGAGTTCCGGTGTCATAGCAGTACGTCTCTTATGATTCCGCCGGCCGCAAGCCTCACTCCTTCGCCGGCTCCCCGGATGACCAGAGGGGCGGAGTATTCGCTGCGGACTATTGTGACGTTCTCCGTTCCGCTGATCCAGTAGAACGGGCTGTCGGCGCTGAACGCGCCCATCTTTATCTCGGCACGGTAGCCGAGACGCGAGGACGGGTCACGCCGGAGCGATGCGATAAAGCGCTGCCTGCACCCTTCGGCGGCGAGCTGCGACTCACGCAGACGAATCTGTGTTTCGTATTCCTCCAGTCTGGAGTAGAACTCCTCTATCGGGCAGTCGAAGAACTCCTGCGGGAGCATCGGGGATATCTCCACGTCGCTCTCTTCGAGCGGCACTCCGGCTTCCCTCGCGAGAATCAGCAGCTTGCGCAACACGTCCCGTCCGCCGAGGTCGGTGCGCGGGTCCGTCTCGGAGAGCCTCTCGTCCTGAGCCCGGCGCAGCAGGCAGGCCACGCTCTCGCCGCAGGATGGACTCTCGTGGCTCGTGAGGACATAGTTGAGGGTGCAGGAGACCACCGCTTCGATGGACACGATGCCGTCGCTGCAGTTGGCTCCGCCCGCGATGGACTCGAGTATTGGCAGGGATGTCCCCACCGTGGTGTCGTAGCGGAAGAACGCCCCGTTTTCCCTTGCCGCCGCCTTCAGGGCTGCGTACTGCACATAAGGGACGGCGAGCGACCGGCGGTTGGAGGTCACGATGTTGAGTCCGCTCCGGAAGAGTTCCCCGTAACTCAGGTAGAGGGTGTCGTCATCGGTGCAGTCGATGAATACTGACTTTCGCGGCGCTGCCCCGCAGACTGCGGCTATGTAGGCCCCGAGGGCGGCGCTTTCGCCCTCGGGCAGCCTGTCGGCGATGTCCTGTGCGCGGATTCCGCGCATATCTATCATATAATGGCGGCTGTCGGAGATGCCGACTATCCTGATTGTCCGTCCGAGACGGGCCTCTATCCTCTCCCGGCTGACATCTATCAGCCCGGCGAGTGCCTTGCCCACGGCCCCGTAGCCGGCGATGAACACATTGAGTTCCGTCACCGAGCGCGACTCGAAGAACTCCCGGTGAATCGCCGCCACAGCTTCGCGCACCACCAGCTGCCGGACGCGCACGAAGAATACGGACCCTTCGCCCTCGACTTCCGAGAGCGGCTTGATGCCGGCCTCCGAAAGGGCCGAGACTATCCTGCCGGCAGCCGAACGCCTGCTGGAGACGGATTCCCCGACAAGACAGATGACCGATTCCCCGTCCCCGGGGCGGTCGAGACTCGTCACTCCCATCCAGCTGTCAGGGCCGCCTGGACGGAGGTCGCTGATGACGGTGCCCGGGTTGCGCGGGTCGAAAGTGTCGCGGATGTCGATGGCTATTCCGGAGACCATCGCGGGGCGGACCGTCGGGGCGTACAGCACCTTGGCCCCGTTTTCCGCAAGGGCGAGGGCCGCGCCGTAGGATATCTGCGGTATCGTGACTGCGGACGGCACGACCTTGGGGTTGGCCGTCATTATGCCCGGCACGTCGGTCCATATTTCGAGCCTGTCCGCCTGAACGGCGGCGGCATAGAGGGCTGCACTGTAGTCCGAGCCGCCCCTGCCGAGAGTCGTCGGAAGCCCCCGCTCGTCCGAAGCGATGAATCCCGGAGCCACAAAAAGCCGTTTGTCCACAGCGGCGGCGAGAGCGGCGCGGATGTTTTCGTAGCTCTCCCCGCAGTCGACTTCCCCGCCGGCGGTCTTTATCAGCCTGCGGGAGTCCAGCCACGCGGTCTCCGTACCCTCGCAGCTGAATTTGCGGGCTATTATGCGCGTGGAGAACAGTTCCCCGAAGGTCACGCAGTCCTCCCTGCGGGCGGCGCGGAGTTCCCCGAAGAGGGTGTCAATCTCCCCGGCGGCCTCCTCCCTTTCCGCTCCTGTGAAGAGTCTGCGGACTATGGCGAGGTGACGCTCCCGGAGTCCTTCGATACGGGCCGTGCGCCGCTCCCCGTCGGGGAGGGAGGCTATATCGAGCAGGGTGTCGGTGCAGCCGCTGACGGCGGAACACACGAGAATCACCCTGTCCCTGCGGACAGCCTCGGAGACGATGTCCATCACCGCCGAAATCCTTGTGGCGTCCGCAACCGAACTGCCGCCGAACTTGAGTACCTGCATATTATCTTCTCTCTATCTTTGCGCCGAGCGCGTTGAGCCGGACGTCGATGTCCTCGTATCCCCGGTCTATCTGCTCGATGTTGTCAATCTCCGAAGTGCCGCCGGCGGACATAGCCGCGAGCAGCATGGCGATGCCGGCCCTGATGTCCGGAGAGGTCATCCTCCCGGACTTGAGGCAGAACTTGTGGTCGTGGCCTATGACCACGGCCCTGTGCGGGTCGCAGAGTATGATTTGCGCCCCCATATCGATGAGCTTGTCCACGAAGAAGAGCCTGCTCTCGAACATCTTCTGGTGTATCAGCACGCTCCCCTTGCACTGCGTGGCCACGACGAGCATCACGCTGAGAAGGTCCGGGGTCAGCCCCGGCCAGGGAGCGTCCGCGATGGTCATAATGGACCCGTCGATGAAGGACTCTATCTCGTAGCTCTCCTGAGACGGGATGTGGATGTCGTCCCCGGTCTGCTCCAGCTTCACTCCGAGACGGCGGAAGCACTCAGGGATGATGCCGAGATTGTCCCAGGAGACATTGCTGATGGTGAGTTCGCTCCTTGTGATGGCGGCCATCCCGATGAAAGAGCCGACCTCGATCATATCGGGCAGTATCTTGTGGGCCGTTCCGTGGAGGGATTCCACTCCGGTGATTGTCAGAAGGTTGGAGCCTATCCCCTCTATCTTCGCTCCCATCCCGACGAGCATCTTGCAGAGCTGCTGGACGTAGGGTTCACAGGCCGCGTTGTAGATGGTCGTGACCCCGGAGGCGAGGCTCGACGCCATCACGATGTTGGCCGTGCCGGTCACGGAAGCCTCGTCGAGCAGCATATGGCAGCCCCGCATCTCCTTGCCGGAGGAGAGCCTGTAGGCTTGACGATCAGTGTCGTAGGCGCATTTCGCGCCGAGTTTCATAAAGCCTTCGATATGGGTGTCGACCCTGCGGCGGCCTATCTTGTCCCCTCCCGGCTTGGGGAAATATGCCTGTCCGAAACGGGCCAGAAGCGGCCCCACCACCATCACGGACCCCCGCAGCTGAGAGCATCTGCGCACGAAATCCGCGCTGCGGATGTAGAATTCGTTGATATGGGCGGCGCAGAAGCGGTACTCCCCCTTTGAGAGCCTCTCCACCACGACTCCCATACTCTCCAGCAGGGAGATGAGGTTCTTGACGTCGAGTATCTCCGGGATATTGGATATCGTGACGGGGTCTGATGTGAGCAGCACGGCGCTAATCACCTCAAGGGCTTCGTTTTTAGCGCCCTGAGGTTCTATGCTGCCGCTCAGGCGGTGTCCCCCTTCGATGATGAACGAACTCATATATGCTCCACTTCTGGATGGAGTTCGACGCCGAAGCGTTCCCGGACTCCATCGGTTATTCTCTTTTCGAGGGCGAGAATGTCCTCCGGGGAGGCTTCTCCGCTGCGGTTGACTATCACCAGCGGCTGCTTCTCATAGACTGCGGCCCCGCCTTCCGCAGCCCCCTTGAACCCGCAGCTGTCTATCAGCCACGCTGCAGGCACTTTCACCCTGCCGTCGGGCAGGTCATAGTGCGGGGCGCTGCCGTCAGGGGAGATGCGGGCGAACTCCTCCGCGCTGACCACCGGGTTCTTGAAGAAGCTTCCGGCGCTGCCCGTCTCCTCAGGATCGGGGAGCTTGGCGCGGCGTATGCGCATCACGGCCTCGCGCACCTCCTGCGGAGTCTGCGGTTCGCGTCCCTCCAGAGCCTCGGCTATACCCTTGTATTCCAGATGCGGACTGCGCTTGCGGCTGAGGCGGAAAAGCACGCTCGTGACTATGTAGCGGCCCTTGTTGTCCGGCTCCTTGAATATGGAGCTGCGGTAGCCGTAGCGACATTCGGCGGCGGTGAATTTCACCTTCTTCCGCTCCTTGAGGTCGAAGCATACTACCCCGGAGATGATGTCCTTCACCTCCACCCCGTAGGCCCCGATGTTCTGCACTGCGGCGGCCCCGACCTCCCCCGGGATGAGGGAGAGGTTCTCCGCACCCCACAGCCCGTGGCGGCAGGTCTCCGCGACGAAGGAGTCGAATCTGACCCCTGACCCCACTATCACCGGCACGTCGTCCAGCCCCACGTCCACATATTTGATGTACTCGATGTTGGAGTGCAGCACCGTCCCCGGGAAGTCCCCCGTGAAGAGCAGGTTGCTCCCCTCCCCGATATGCAGCAGCGGCTTGGGCAGGCGGTCGAAATTAAGGCCTTCAAGCTCCTTTACGGTCTCATATTCCACGAAACACTCGCAGTTCACCTTCATCCTGAACGTGTTCTGCCGGCTGAGATCGTATTTGAGCCTGATTCTCACTCCCCTCTGTATGTTGACTCCAGACAGAGTTCCTCCATCTGGCTTCTGTCTATCTTGGACGGGGAGTCTATCATCACGTCGCGGCCCTGGTTGTTCTTAGGGAAGGCGATGTAGTCGCGTATGGTCTCCTGGCCTCCGAAGAGGGCGCATACACGGTCAAATCCGAACGCGAGTCCTCCGTGAGGCGGCGCTCCGAACTTGAATGCGTTGATGATGAATCCGAACTTGTATTCCGCGTCCTCGCGGCTGATGCCCAACACGTCGAACATACGGCTCTGCATCTTGGCGTCGTGGATACGGATGGAGCCGCCGCCGAGTTCCGTGCCGTTCAGCACGAAGTCGTAGGCGTTGGCGCAGACTCTCTCAAGGTCTTCCTTGCGGTCGGAGCAGAACCACTGCTCGTGTTCCGGCTTAGGGGCGGTGAACGGGTGGTGCATAGCGTAGAAGCGGCCGTCCTCCTCGCTCCATTCGAGCAGAGGGAAATCCACTATCCACAGCGGGGCGAAGACCTTAGGGTCGCGCAGGCCGAGACGGCCTCCCATCTCGATGCGCAGCACGCCAAGCTGCGTCTGGGTCTTGCGCTTCTCACCGCAGAGCAGAAGGATGAGGTCTCCCGTCTTCGCCTCGCAGGCCGCGGCGACTTCCTGGAGCTTCTCCGGGGAGAAGAACTTGTCGACGGAGGACTTGACGCTGCCGTCGGGGTTGAGCTTGATATAGACGAGGCCCTTCGCTCCCACCTGGGGACGCTTCACCCATTCGGTCAGCTCGTCGAGCTGCTTGCGGGTGTATTCGGAGCAGCCCTCGGCGGCGATGGCCCCGACATATCCGGCGGAGTCGAAAACGGAGAATCCGCAGCCCTTGACAAGACCGGTAACCTCGTGTATCTTCATCCCGAAGCGCACGTCAGGCTTGTCCGAGCCGTAGCTGTCCATCGCGTCGTACCACTTCATACGCGGCAGCGGGTCAGGGATGTCCACGCCGAGAGCGTTCTTGAACATACGGCGCATCATCCCCTCGAAGGTGTTCAGCACGTCCTCCTGCTCCACGAAGCTCATCTCGCAGTCTATCTGGGTGAACTCCGGCTGGCGGTCGGCCCTGAGGTCCTCGTCGCGGAAGCAGCGCACAATCTGGAAGTAGCGGTCATAGCCGGCCACCATCAGCAGCTGCTTGAAGGTCTGCGGCGACTGCGGCAGGGCGTAGAAGGTCCCCGGGTTCATACGGGACGGGACGACGAAGTCGCGGGCCCCTTCCGGAGTGGACTTGATGAGATAAGGAGTCTCTATCTCCATAAATCCCTGTTCGTCAAGGTAGTTGCGTATCTCCTGCGCGAGACGGTGGCGCAGTGCCAGAGCCCTCTGTAGAGGCGGACGGCGCAGGTCGAGATAACGGTACTTCGCCCTGAGGTCCTCGCCGCCGTCGCTCTGCTCCTCGATGGTGAACGGCGGAGTGGCGGACTCGTTGAGGACGGTGACGGATTCGAGTCTTATCTCGATTTCGCCCGTAGGGATTTTGGGATTCTTGCTGGCCCTCTCGACCACCTCTCCAGAGGCCTGTATCACGTATTCTCTTCCGAGGCTTTCGGCTGCGGCCACAAGCTTAGGGTCGGCATCCGTCTCCACGACGAGCTGCGTGATGCCGTAGCGGTCGCGCAGGTCGATGAATGTCATTCCTCCCAGTCTGCGGGTTTTCTGCACCCAGCCCGCAAGGGTCACTTTCTTGCCTTTGTCGGAGAGCCTGAGTTCTCCGCAAGTGTTGCTTCTGTACATATCGGGTCTGTATTATATTCCAAAGAAACAAAGATAAGAATTATTCCGTATCTTTGAGCTATGTATTACGTTTCAAAGACATTCGAGATTGCCGCGAGCCACCGTCTGGAACTCGGCTGCACGGGCAAGTGTTCCCGGCTGCACGGACACAACTACCGGATAGAGGTCTGCTGCAGGTCGGAGACTCTGGACAGCAACGGGATGGTGGTGGATTTCAGGCTCATCAAGGAGAGGGTGTGCGACGCTCTGGACCACCGCGACCTCAACGAGGTGCTGCCCTTCAACCCCACATCCGAGAATCTCGCCCGCTGGATATGCGAACAGATTCCCAATTGCTACCGGGTGAGCGTGCAGGAGACCTCCGGCAACAGGGCGGTCTATACCGAGGACGAACCCATATCCGATTTTAAAGATGTACCGGGTCAAGAAAACTCTTGAATTCTCCGCGAGCCACCGGCTCTATTTCTCCGGACCGGGGGTCTGGGAGCCGCTGCACGGACACAATTGGAAGGTCACCGTCTGGTGCGAGAGCGAGACTCTGGACGCGGACGGGATGGTGGTGGACTTTCTGGAGATAGAACGCCTGCTGACGGACTCACTGGACCACCGCGACCTCAACGAGGTGCTGCCCTGCAACCCTTCCACGGAAAACCTCGCCCGCTGGATCGGCGGGCGGATTCCCCATTGCGTCCGGGTGGACGTGGTCGAGTGCGAGGGCAGCGAGGCGAGCTGGTCCGCGAACGGAGAATCACTCGTTCTTTAGGGCCACGACGGGGTTCTCCCGGGCAATCTTAAGGCAATTCAGCACGACTACCGCAAGGACGATCAGCAGCACCGCCGCCGCTCCCGCGAGGAAATACTGCGGAG
>CAVGPE010000035.1:0-8361 GCA_963631065.1 Ruminococcus bicirculans (ex Wegman et al. 2014) | reverse complement strand
TTCATAGCCGGACGACTTCGATTTAATGGAAGGGTGGCCGTCGCTGCGACGGCCATCTCTTTCTTCATCATCATAGTGGCTGTCTCCATTTCGGACGGCTTCAGCCGGGAAATACGCTCCGGAGTCGCTGCGATAACGGGGGACATCCTCATCACCGACAGGGCAGGGAATCTTTTCGGAGACTCCGGGCCGGTCTCCTCCGAACCGTCGTTCCTGCCGGAACTGGAGAAAATCGCCGGAGTACGCGGAATCTCTCCCGTCGTCTACAGGACGGGCATAGTACGGAAAGGCGACAAGATGCACGGAGTCCTGTTCAAGGGGACCGCATCGGACACCGCCTCTCTGAGGGCGAGAGTACCTGCGACGCTTGCGGGAAACCTCAGCATAGAGGCCGGAGACGGTCTGCAGGTATGGTTTGTGGGGGAGAAGATAAAGCCGCGCAGATTTGAGGTCGGGGAGATTTACGACAACCTCATTGACAGCGAAGACGGACTGGTGATATATGTCCCCATATCGGATATGCGCAGGCTCAACGGCTGGTCGCAGGATGAGGCGTCGGCACTGGAACTGACCCTCGACCCGAAGCTCCGCTCCCGGAAGTCTCTGAGGGCTATGACGGAGAAGGTCGGAGCGACGGTGGCGCTGAGCCCCGACGCGGAAGAGAACGGACTGGGCGCGGTCAGCGCCGCCGAGAGTTATCCCCGTCTCTTCGACTGGCTTGACCTGATAGACTACAATGTCATCGCGATTCTGCTCCTGATGACCCTCGTGGCGGGGTTCAATATGATATCCGGGCTGCTTATCCTGCTCTTCCGCAACATCTCGACCATAGGCACGCTGAAATCTCTCGGTATGACAGACCGTGCGGTCGCAGGAGTGTTCCTCCGGGTAGGCGCAAGGATTACCGCCGTCGGGATGCTGGCAGGCAACGCTGCCGCCCTTCTATTCTGTGCCATTCAGGGGTGTACGCACATCCTGAGGCTCGACCCCGCGAACTATTTCCTGTCATTCGTGCCGGTGAGCGTAGACATCCCGCGCATCCTGCTTGCGGACGCGGCGGCCTTCTGCGCCATATTGCTGCTTCTGCTGATACCGAGCCTCTTCATTTCCAGAGTCGACCCGGCGGAAACGGTGAGGGCCGCCTAAACTATTTCTTCTTCCTGCTGCGCTCTATGATGCTGATGTTCTTTTTGGCAACGTAGTCCTCCGGATTGATTTTCAAAGCTTTCTTATAGTATTTTAGAGCCTTGCGGTCATTCTTTTTCGCCACCTGCCAATAGGAGCCGAGGTTGTCGATGAATACCGTGTTGCGCGGGTGGAGTCCGTTCATCCTCTCCGATATTTCCCTGAAATATTCGTAGCTCAGCGGCGAACCGGTCCGGAAGAGCGCATAGCAGTACTCCCCCACTGCCTGACAGAAGATTTCATCATCCGCAGGCTTCCCGTCAAGCGTCCATCCCGCCCCATTCTCCTCCGAATACCGCTCAATCATAGAGACAATCTCCTGCGATGCAAGATCCGGACTCTCCTTCTCGTAGTCCATCAGAGCCGATATCTTGAGGAAACGGTAACGGAACTCCCCCGGCTTCAGCCCTATGGCCCTGTCTATGGCGCGCATACCGCCGGCGAAGAGCGAATCCACGAACACCGGCTCCTCGAAATAATAGACATCTCTGCCGAGAGAATCCTTGAGAGAGAGCATCGGCTTATTGCCGAGATACCGGCTGCGGTCCTTCTGGACCACTTCCGTACTCCTTGACTTCGCGAAGTACCAGTTGAACCTCGCCGCCAGCATTTCCGGGTCGTCCGGAGAGGCGGCCTCCCAGTTGTTTATGATGGTCTCCACGCCCACCCCGGCAGGGCCCACATTGCGCACCTGACGCTCATAGCCCGCCTTGAAACGCTCCGTGCCGCCCTGCGCGAAAGCCTGCGTGCAGAGCAGCGTCAGCAGTATTGCATTAATTGTCTTCATATGTCCATCAATATTCTCCGTCCCTTGGGAAGGAGGTTGTTGCATCTCCGGCCTATGTTCTTGACAAAGCCCAGAGGATGTCCCTGATATGTCACCACATTGTAGCCCGGAGCGGCGTCAGGCAGCACAAGACTGTCCCTGTGCAGGAACTTCAGGGCCGTCGCCAAATCAAGTTCCACCGCAGGATATTCCTCCGGACGGAATCCGATGCTCAGAGCATAATCCGGGTCGGGGGCAAGTCCCCTGTCCGCAACCCTGCCCGCCCCGCCGCGGAGCGGATGCAATATGGAGAGGTCCGCAGTCTTAGAGCTGCGCTGCGCCGAGGTCTTCCTCAACGCACCGACCCACTGCCCCTCGCCGGGGACCGTCCCCGCACGGAGCAGATTGCCGAAACGGGTGAGTTCCACTCCGTATTCCGGATATTCGTCTTCCGGAGGCACTATCTCCCCGCCGAGTTCCGTGGCGGCCCACAGCAGGTTGGAATCATTCTCCGCATCTTCGTAGGTGCAGGTGGAATATATCAGCAGCCCTCCCTCCTTCAGGGACGGCCACACATCGGCGAGTATCCGCCTCTGCCGGGCCTCGCACAGCCGCACCGTGTCGGGGCTCCATTCCTTCTCCGCCCTGGGGTCCTTGCGGAACATCCCCTCCCCGCTGCACGGCACGTCGGCGACTATCACGTCGAACCAGCCCTCAAAACGGGCGAAAGCCGCCGGATCCGCCGAAGTCACGATGACATTGGGGTCTCCCCACAGGGCTACGTTGTCTCTCAGCACGGATGCTCTCGCCTTCATCACCTCGTTGCTCACGAGCGTGAAGCCGTCCCCGAGACGCTCCCGGCACGAGGCGGCCAGATCCGTGGTCTTGCCGCCGGGAGCAGCGCATAAATCCAGCAGCCTCAACCCGGAAGCGCATCCCTCTCCGAGCGCCAGACGGCGGAAGATATGGCCGACATACATCGCGGACGAGTCCTGCACATAGTAGCACCCGGCGTGAAACAGCGGGTCGAGCGTAAAGTTCGGTCTCTGTTCCAGAATACGGCCATAGCGGCTCCACGGCACCGGAGAACCCTCCGGCCCTGCGGAGCCCTTGAAAGGATTGAGCCTTATGGAAACGGAGGCTTCCGCCATCAGAACATCCCTTCCGGCATATGCGGCATCCTGCCCTCCGATATGTCGACGAGGGTGTCCACAGCCTTGTCCAGCGCCTGCTGCACCTTGGAGCCGAGCATAGTCTTCATCATAAAATTGAGATTGGCATCCAGATCGATGAAGAAGTCAGTCTTACCGGGCAGGACCGACGGCTCGAAATGCAGCACGCCCACAAATTCCACCGGAGACTCGCCGCTTCCGATCCTTATCAGACGATACGGCTGCCTCTCGTCCACTCTCACCGCTATCGTGAAACCCTGCACGCTGATTCTGAGGTTGTCATAGTCCGCCGTGACCTCCGCCTTCTGCTGAGAGGGCATCAGAGAGCTGAAGTTACGCATATCGCAGAATGCCATATAGAGTTCCTCGGGACTCTTTGACACCTGTCCGTGCCTGCTTGTATAGTGCGCTGTCATATCTCGTGTTTATTTGTTACATTTGTGCCGATACAAAGATAATAAATTTCCGATGCACAGGATATACTTCGAGAAACGCTGCATAATCATCTGCGAGCCCTCCGAACAGGCTCTCGCCGACCCCAATTCGGTCGAGTTCCACTTCGGCGAGACCATCAGCATCCACAGTCTCGTGGCAATGTTCGAGGCCTCCGAGTCGCTGAGCCGCATATATATCCCCACCGACAACACCGAATGGATGTACCGCAGGGTGTGTGCGGAGTTTCTGGAGGTGGATGCCGCCGGAGGACTCGTCTCCAACCGCCGGGGGGACTTCCTGCTGATCAACCGCAACGGACTGTGGGATCTCCCGAAAGGCCATCGCGAGGACGGGGAGGACATAGCTCTGACCGCTATGCGGGAAGTCAGGGAGGAGACCGGAGTGGACCAGCTCGAAGCGGGAGGGCTTATCTGTGTCACCGACCACTGCTACCTGCGGAACGACATCTGGCATCTCAAGCACACATACTGGTACAATATGCTCTACACCGACCCGGTGGACCTCACTCCGCAGCGCGACGAGGACATCACCAAGGCCGCGTGGGTGGCGAGGTCGAGTCTGCCTCCGTTCCTCAAGAACACCTATCCCTCCATAATGGAAGTGTTCCGCGAAGCGAAGGTGTGAAACTTTTTCCGGCAAGAGTCCGTATATATTCGGTATATATATCACGGATTCCTTATGAAACTCTCACAATTCAACTTCGAGCTGCCGAAGGAAAACATAGCCACGGAACTGATGCCGACAGTCGACGGACGCATCCAGTGGAGGGACGAATGCCGGCTTATGGTCCTGCACAGGGACAGCGGGGACATCGAACACCGCAAGTTCAAGGACATCATCAGCTACTTCGGCAAGGGCGACCGCTTCGTGCTGAACGACACCAGAGTGTTCCCTGCCAAGCTCCTCGGCAAGAAGGAGAAGACCGGAGCCGATATCATGGTGTTCCTGCTGCGCGAACTCAACAGGGAGCAGCGGCTCTGGGACGTGATAGTTGATCCGGCACGCAAAATCCGCATAGGCAACAAGCTCTACTTCGGCGAGGACGACAGTATGGTGGCGGAGGTCATCGACAACACCACCTCGCGCGGAAGGACGCTGCGCTTCCTCTATGACGGGCCGTATGACGAGTTCAAGGAAGCCCTTTTCAGCCTCGGCAAGACTCCGGTTCCGGAGTGGGTGAAGGAGACTCCGGACGAGAAGGACGCTGAGGAGTTCCAGACCATCTTCGCCGCGCACGAGGGGGCCGTATCAGCCCCGGCTGCCGGGCTGCACTTCAGCCGCGAACTTCTCAACAGGATGATACTCAATGATATCGACAAGACGTTCATCACCGTGCATATGGGTATCGGACATTTCCGCACCGTCGATGTGGAAGACCTCTCCAAGCACAAGATGGACGGCGAAAGGTTCATCATCAGCGAGCAGGCCGCCTCGGAGATCAACGCCGCCAAGCGTTCCGGACACAGGATATGCGCGGTCGGAGTCACCGTCATCAGGGCGCTGGAGACATATGTCACCACTGAGAACGAGGTGAGGGCCAACGACAGCTGGACCAACAAGTTCATCTTCCCGCCGTACAATTTCTCGATTCCGGACGCGATAGTCTCCAACTTCCACCTTCCGGAATCCACTATGCTGATGACCGTGGCGGCGTTCGGAGGCTACGAAAAGGTGATGAACGCCTACCGCTGCGCCATTGAAGAGGGCTACCGTTTCGGGCCCTACGGCGACGCGATGCTGATAATCTGACGGAATTTTACTACATTTGTCCATATTGGCGGAGACAGGTATGCCTCCGCCGGGTTTTAACACACACTTAAATTATGGAAAATGGAAAATGGACAATGTACATCTGCCGGTCACAGGCGCGATAGCGCTTAACTCCATCTTCGGCGACAAGCCGAGAATCGCAAACCAGATAGTCGAGGCATTAGGCTCCGCCGAAGCCGTTTTCGCGCTCTCGGAGAGGGAGTGCAGGGAAATTTTCGGGCCGTACGGAAAGTTTTCTCCGGATATCGGAAAGCGGGCGCTGGAAGAGGCGGAGAAGGAATACGGACGGCTTTCCGCACTCGGGGTGAAATTCGTAAGCATCTTCGACAATGACACCTACCCGAAACCGCTGAGGGAATGTCCCGACGCGCCGCTGCTGCTCTATGTCCGCAGCACGGCCTCCCCGGAAGATGTGCTGCAGGGCGGACCCGTCATATCCATAGTCGGTACGCGCGACATGAGTCCCTACGGCAGGGAGTGGTGCGAAAAGATAGTGAAGGGGCTGTCGGAGTATCCGGTACGGCCCGTGATAGCGAGCGGTCTGGCCTTCGGGGTGGACATCACCGCGCATCTTGCCGCACTCGCCTGCGGTCTTCCGACCATAGCGGTCCTTCCGGTAGGAATCGACGAGGTCTATCCGCGAAGCCACGCGGTGGCGGCGGACAAGATTGCCGCATCGGAGAGCGGAGCGCTCGTCACCGACTATCCGCCGGGCACCATCCCCATCCCACGCAACTTCCTGCGGCGCAACCGCATCATAGCCGGCCTCTCCTGCGTCACCATACTTATCGAATCACGGGTGAGGGGCGGCGGGATGATGACCAGCCGCCTGTCCTTCGACTACGGGCGCACTGTCTTCGCACTGCCAGGAAGAATAGACGACCCCCGCTCCGCCGGCTGCAACGCCCTCATCGCGGAGAAGGTCGCGGAACCCGTCGTCAATCTCGCCGCCATCGCGGAGGCCGCCGGACTCGGAAGGATACGTCCGACCCGGAAGAGCGACCCGCTGGAGTCTCTGAGAGAGAGGCTCGAAGGGGACGGCCTGCGCAGGGCCGAAGCAATCCTGTCCGCCATCAGGGACAGGAAGGATATCAGCGTCAGCGAACTCGCCGGCGCTCTGGGCTTCGGTTATCCGGAGACCCTGCGGACGGTATGCCTTCTGGAAAGCGAGGGGATTGTCCGCACGGATGTGCTGCAAAGATGTAGCATTAATGTCAATTTTGCTTAATTTTGCAGTCTATGGATTTTATCGACACGCACACGCACAACTCCGACGAAGCCTATGACGGATGCGAAGAAGAGGTGATTGCCAGGGCCGTGTCCGCCGGGGTCAGGGCGCTGATTCAGGCGGACATCGACTCCAGTGAAAGGGACAGGATGTTCGCCCTGACGGAGAGACACCCCGGAGTGCTGTACAATATGCTCGGCCTCTACCCGGGGTCTGTCGGCAGGGACTGGAAAGACCAGATTGACGCAATGCTCCCCTACCGCAGCCGCGGCATAGTCGCAGTCGGTGAAATAGGACTCGACTACCACTGCGGCACAGAGTTCCGCGAAGAACAGAAGGAGGCGTTCCGCACCCAGCTGGAACTCGCTTCGGAATGGGATCTCCCGGTAAACATCCACCTCCGCGATGCGACGGAGGACTTTTTCGCCATCATCGGGGACTGCGCCCGCCTCCACCTCAGGGGCAACCTGCACGCGTTCGGCGGCAGTTACGAGACCTTCCGGAGGCTCGAAAAGACCGGAGACTGGTCGGTGGGGATAGGAGGAGTTGTCACCTTCCGCAAATCGAAGATAGGCGAAGACATCTCCAAGATACCCCTCGACAGGATACTGCTGGAGACCGATTCTCCTTACCTTGCGCCGACACCTCACCGGGGGGAGCGCAACGAGAGCGCGTACATCCCGCTCATAGCCGCCTTCATCGCGGAGCGCAAGGGAATCTCCGTCGAGGAAGTCGCCCGCGTGACCACGGACAATGCCAAAAAACTCTTCGCGATATGAACCTCAACATCTTCAGGAAGAACAAGGCCCGCAGGCCGTCAGTACTGCTCATCTACACGGGCGGGACCATCGGTATGAAGGAAGACCCCGCCGACGGGACTCTGAAGCCCTTCGACTTCAGCGGCCTTATGGACGAGGTGCCGGAACTCCGCAAGTTCGGTCTGGACATCGACACCTGGAGTTTCTCGCCGCTCATCGACTCCTCGGACGTGGAACCGTCCCTCTGGCAGTCGCTCGCCGGCCTGATTCGGGAGAAATACGACGACTACAGCGGTTTCGTCATCCTGCACGGCACGGACACGATGGCCTACAGCGCATCCGCGATGAGCTTTATGCTGGACAATCTCGGCAAGCCGGTAATATTCACCGGAAGCCAGCTGCCGATAGGCAGGCCGCGCACCGACGGCAAGGAGAACCTCATCTCCGCCGTGGAAATCGCCTCGGCCACGGACATCCACGGACACCCGCTCGTGCCTGAAGTCTGCATCTGCTTCAACTCCACCCTCCTGCGGGGCAACCGCAGCACCAAAATCAACGCCACCGGCTTCGACGCGTTCAGTTCGCCCAACTATCCCCCGCTCGCAACGGCCGGGATAAGCATCAAGTACAACGGCAGTTTCATACACTACCCGAGCGAGTACAAGAAAGGACTGAGCGTCCATACCGATCTCGACACGAGAGTCTCCATACTGAAAATCCACCCCGGCATCACCGAACAGGCGGTGCGGGACATCCTGCTCGGAAGCGGGACCAGAGCCGTGATTCTCGAAACCTACGGGGCCGGCAACGCCATCTCCAAGCCATGGTTCCTGCGCATCGTGAAGGAAGCCGACGGGATGGGGAAGATTCTGCTCAACGTGACCCAGTGCCTGAGCGGAGACGTGAATATGGACATCTACGCGACCGGACGCAAGCTCAAGGATGCCGGAGTCATCTCCGGACACGATATCACGACCGAGAGCGCGCTCGGCAAACTTTTCTATCTGATGGGCAATTACAGCGACA
>CAVGPE010000034.1:12751-15831 GCA_963631065.1 Ruminococcus bicirculans (ex Wegman et al. 2014) | reverse complement strand
GGATTGGCGTTCATCTTCTGGATGAAGTCCTCGCAGGCCGTCCTGAACCTCTGCCAGCGGGCGGCGTCATAGTTGCCGTACCACGCCGGAGAAGAATCCTCCATCGTGTATCCGCTGCCGTCCCAGTAAGGCTTGTTGCTGTTGAAGAGAGGGGATGCGGCGAACTGGAGAATCTTGCACTTGAGCGCCATCGCCCCGCCTATGGTCCAGCGTCCCGTCTCGGAGGCGGCATCGGTCGTGCCCGGGTAGCCCCACGGCAGGCGGTTGCCCTTGATGACCTCGTCGAGCAGACCTACCATAAAGTTCACCATCTCCTCCACGCTTGCACGAGGGTAATTGTACTCGCTCTCGTTGCCCTGGAACGTCCCCTTGACAAGAGGAAGTCCTCCGTAGAATCGGAACGGCACGAAATAGGCGTTGGCAAGCAGACACCTCGCCTCGTCCTTCATCTTCTCCTTCTCGGCGGCGTCAAGGCCCGGCACAGCGTCTATCTTCTCGAGGAGAATGTAGCAGTTGCGCACATTCTGCCAGATATATTCGTTGAGGTAAGGGTAGATATTGCCGTTGTTATTTCTGTCCACGGCCGAAGTGAGCGCCCCGGTGTAGTACTTGTTGCCCACGATAGTATTGGAGAAGAACAGCTGGAAGTTGTCCGAAAGAGCGTCCGGCATACCCTTCCAGTAGTTGAGGCACTGAGGAGGGTTGTTGGTGGAGTTGGTCGGGAGCGCATAATACATCTTGTTGTAGATGCCCGCCAGGAACTGGCGCGTGTACTCCGCATTGGTAAACACCGTGTCGGCGGTGACGGTCCCTCCCGGAGCCTTCTCCAGAAATTCGTTGCCGAACTTGAGAGGGTCAGTGCAGGAGTTGATTGCAAATCCGGTGGCGAATGCCGCCACGGCCGCTATGATGGCTTTTGAAACGATTTTCATTGCAATTAGAAATTAAGTCTTACACTGATGGTATAGGTCCTCTGCAGCGGATATGAAGGGTCCGTGCTGGCCTTGGTCTCAGGGTCGCCCCAGATGAACGGGGTGAATGTAAGGAGGTTGTATCCGCTCAGCGCCACCTGCATACGGCTCACGCCTATAGAGGAGAGGAATCTTCCGCTGAGGTTGTAGGCGAGCATAAGGGTCTTCAGACGGAGATACTTCGCATCCTGCTCGTAGAGGGCGCAGTCCTGATAGTTGTTGGTCTGGCCGTTGGTGAAGGTGGCCCTTGGATATTTGGCACTCTGCGAAGGGTTCTCCGGATCCCAGGTGTTGTCCACGTGGTACTGGAGCAGACCTCCCGTAGTGTAGTCGGTCCTTGAGCGGAACGGCATCCTGAAGGACTCGCCGATCATTCGGCTCACTCCCCAGGCACCGGTCCACTGGGTGTTGAACTCGAAGTCCCTCCAGATGAACCCGGCATTGAGACCGAGCAGATACTGAGGGTCGTCGGTCATACCGAGCTCACGAGTCATATCGTCGGAGTTGATGACTCCGTTGCCGTCGAGGTCGACGAACACGGCGTCACCGTCCTTAATCTCCACCAGCTGCGTAGGGAACGGCTGTCCGAAGGTCTCCTCGTAGAGGCGAGGCGTATCGGAGTCGTAGTAGCGGAAGAACTTGTACATATAGCGGGACCCGATACGGTTGCCCTTCTCGTACTGGTATTCGTTGGTGTACGGGGTCTCTTTCTTCTCCACGATACTGTTCTGGTTGTGGGAGAGGTTCATATTGACCCAGTAGTTGAAGTCCTTGTTGACCCTGTCCTTCCACTTGAGGGAGAGTTCCCATCCCCAGCTGTCCACTATGCCGAGATTGGCATAAGGTACGGAGAATCCGATGATACCCGGAGCGGAGAGGTCACGCAGAAGGATGTCGGTACGATGCTCCTTGTAGTAGTCGAAGGAGGTCTGCAGACGCTCGTTGAGGAAGTTGGCGTCCACACCGTAGTTCTGCTTGAAGGCCTTCTCCCAAGAGACGTTAGGGTTGTTGCGGGAGTTTTCGTAGGCGCCCATAAAGGCGGTGGAGTTATCCACGCCGAAGTTGTAGGCATATCCGCTGCGGGTGGCGTAGGCGTTGCTGTTGACGGTGTACGGGTCATCCGTGTACATAAAGCGGGAGCCGCCTATCTTGTCGTTGCCGACAAGACCCCAGGAGGCGCGGAACTTGAGGAAAGACACCGTTCCCTTGGCGAATGAGAAGAACGGTTCGTCGCTGACAACCCATCCGAGAGAACCTGCCGGGAACACGCCGAAGCGGCGTGACGGGTGGAAGTTCTCGGAGCCGTTGTAGCCTATGTTGACCTCGGCGAGATAACGCTTCTTGTAGTCGTATGTCGCACGGCCCACGAGTCCTACATATCCGCGAGGGATGTCGGAGTAGGTGCTCGGGTAGTATTCCTTGCTCTGGTTGTAAAGCACGAGTCCGCTCACGCTGTGGTCGCCGAAAGTGCGGTTGTAGTTGAGGGCGGTCTCGAAATACCAGTTCCTCGCCTTGCTGAGCGACTCGGAATAGGACACAGGGGAATTCTCTCCCGACTTGCGGTACTTCATCGAACCGTCATCCTGGATGACAGGATAATAGGTGGCGACACCCGCAGTGCCGGTCTGGGTGGAGGTGAAGATGCTGTTGTAGGAGCCCTTTATCTTGAACGAGAGTCCCCTGGTGATGAACTTGAGGTCCTGATTGAGGCCGAGGTCCATCTGGAGCTTGTTGATGTTGGTGGAGATGAATCCGCCTATCGTATAGTACTCAAGTCCGTTGGTGCTGTCGAAAGGCAGGGTGAGTCCGTCGGAGTAGTCGGTGGTGGTTCTCACATACTTGCCGTCCACCAGACCCGGGCTGGAGAACGGAGTCGAGTAGTAGATGTTGCGGAGCATACCGGTGGAACCCTGTCCCGTACGAGGCTTGTCGGCGGTATTTACATTGCCGGACACGTCGAAGGAAAGCTTCGTGGTTTTCGTGACGTTAATGTCAAGGTTGGAGCGGTAGTTGAATCTCTGATACTGGTAGCCGAAGCTGTACGGCGCGTCGAACTCCTTGAAGAGACCGCCCTGATTCATAAATCCTGCGGAAACGAAGTACTTCACC
>CAVGPE010000034.1:0-12741 GCA_963631065.1 Ruminococcus bicirculans (ex Wegman et al. 2014) | reverse complement strand
ATCATATAGTCCGTCCACTGCACGCTCGGGAAGCGGATAGGGTCGGACTGGTCCTTGAACTTCTGAATCACCTCGTCGGAGAAGACGGCAGGGTTGTCGTCGTTGACCCTCATCTGATTGTAGAACATAGCGTAATCATATGAGTTGGCCTGCCGTACGAGGTCTGTCGGAGTCAGGAGGGAGAAGGAGGTGTTGACCGTAATCTTGGCCTTGCCCTCGGCGCCGCGCTTGGTCGTGACGAGGATTACGCCGTTGGCGCCTCGAACACCGAATACCGCGGTGGCGGAAGCGTCCTTGAGGACGGTGATGTTCTCGATGTCCTCAGGGTTGATGTCGGACATTGAACGCTCGACTCCGTCCACCTGGATAAGAGGTGAGGAGTCCGTCCAGGTACCCTTGCCCCGGACGAACACCGTGGCGGCGTCGGACCCCGGCTCACCGGAATACTGGATGGTCGTGACGCCGGAGAGCTGGCCGGCGAGGACATTGTTGACGTTGCTGACAGGAGTGCGCAGGAGGTCGTCGCTCTTGACGCTCGAAAGGGCTCCCGTCACGGAGACTTTCTTCTGGACACCGTAGGCTACGATTTCCACGCCTTCCAGAGTCTCGCTGTCCTCTTCAAGGACGATGTCGTAGACATTCCCTTTCCCGACGGTGAAGCTGGCGTCCCGGTATCCTATGCAGGATACGCTGACTACCGAGTTCGCGGGAACGGAGAGGGTGAACTTGCCATCGACATCGGTGATTGTGCCGACGGTCGAGCCTTTCAGGAATACTCCCGCTCCGATGACGGCTTCACCATAGGAATCCCGGACAGTACCCGAGATTTTCTGCTGGGCAATCGCCACCCCCCCCATCAGCAGGAGAGAAAGGAGCGAAAGCGCGAGCTTTCTAAGATGGATTCTCATCATTAATGATTTTGGTTAATATTATGGTTATTAAGGTTTTTATGCGGTTTACGGTTATGAGTCAGTGTCCAAATGTAAGCATCTTTTTTTTAAAAAACAAAAAAGAAGCCCGGCGTTCTGTCCGCCGGACTTCCTGAAATATCGGGCACGAAGCCCCTCTACTCTCCCACGTGGAAAGCCACGCGGAGATCCTCGACCTCCTTGTCCGTGATAGGGTGGAGCTTGCCCGCAGGAGCCGCCAGCACGAGCGACTTGGCGCTGAACTCGGCGACTTCGAGACGGTCAAAAGCATTGATCAGGGAGTCTGAAGCCACCACGATGGAGTCGTTGGCAATCATCACGCAAGGACGGCTCTTGAACACCTCCGCAATCTTGGCCGGGTCGTTGTACAGCATACCGAACGGGAACTTAGGCACGTCCTGGAGGAAAATCCAGCTCTCCGGGATGGTGCGCACGTTGAATTCGGCGTCCGTCGTACAGAAGCCCATCAGAGAAGGACACTGGGTGAGGACTATGGCATTGACCTTGGGATTCCTGCGGTAGATTTCGTAATGGAGGGCGGTAGCCCGGCTCGGCTTCTTGCCGGCCTCGACCATACCGTCGCGGACCTGCACGATGTCCTCCTCGTCGATATCCCAGCGCTGCACCCCGGTCGGAGTGATGAGGAAGTCGTTGTCACGCCAGCGCATGGAGACGGTGCCGTAGGAGCTGCTCATAAGATGCTGGTCGCAGGCTCGGCGGACCATCCGGCAGATTTCGGCGCGGAGAGCCCGCTCGTCCGAAGGATGACTGACATCCATAAAATGCTGGAAGTTCGGCTGATGCTGCTCGTGCATCATAATCTGCTCCTCGGAGAGGTATTTAGGCTCGCCGAGGGTCTTGGCGTTGAGTATGGTGCGGGCGCAGAGCTCAAGCGTCTCGAATCTCTGGTAGGCGTCGCCTATGTCCTCGCCGCACAGCACCACGCCGTGGTTCTCCATAATGACCGCCTTGTATTCGGGATTCTTCTTGAACTCCTCGGCTATGCTCTTTCCGAGCGCTTCGCTTCCCGGCACGTCGTATTTCGCGAACCCTATCGGGCCGCAGACGTTGCGTGCCTGAGGGATGATGCTCGTGTCCGGAATCTGGTGGATGACGCTGAAGGTCACAAGTCCCGGAGGATGGGCGTGGATGACGGCGCGCATCTTCGGGCGTATCTTGTAGATGGCCTTGTGGAAAGGATACTCGGATGACGGGCGGTGCGGACCGACTATGGTCCCGTCCGCCTTCACGCACATAATGTCTTTCGCGGTGAGGGACCCCTTGTCGATGCCGGCAGGAGTAATCCACATATCACCGTTGTCGTCCATAATGGACAGGTTTCCGCCGGAAGTCGTGGTGAGGCCTCCGCGGTAGATGCGTCCGATGATCAGGGCAAGCTGCTCCGCCGGATGCATAAGATTTGTGTTAAGCTGTTTCATTTCAGCACTTTGTATTTTGGAATTATACTATAAGTTCAGCAAGTTCCTCCGCGCTCACGCCGGAGAAGAAGTCCTCCGTGCGGACCTGTCCGAGCGCGGAGAGGACATCGTCTCTCCCGAAGCGCACTCCGACAAGAAGGGATGCTATGCGCTCCGCGGGCATATCCCCGAGGAAGTCGCCGGAGAATTCCACCCCCGCAATCCTGCCCCGGTCTATCCTCACCCCCGCCTCCACCGTACCGCAGGCGAGCTTCGCCCGGCGGCGGAAATCGGCTTCGCGGGAATGTCCGTACACCCACTCCCAGGTGGCGAACTTCTCCTTCGCCATACGCTCCACCGCAGCGATGTCCTCCCCGGACATCGGCATCTGTCCGTCCCCGGCGGCGAGAATCCCCTGCAGGGCCTCCTGCAGCTCATCCAGAGAAGCGAACTGCGGCAGAGAGTCCTTGAGATTGGCCACCCGGCTGCGCACCGACGCTATCCCCTTCGCCTCCATCTTGGACCCGGGAGCGTCCAGCACTCTGGTAAGAGTGTCTATATCCACGTCATACATCAGCGTCCCATGCACTATCTCGCGGTCGTGCCACACCCTGCGGGCATAGCCGGACACCTTACGCCCGCCGACGAATATGTCGTTGCGCCCCGTCAGCTCCGCATCCACCCCCAGCTCGCGGAGAGCCGCGACGAAAGGCTCGGGGGTCACGGAGCGTCCGATGAAGGTGTAGTTGAGGTTCTGCAGGTCGTGATAGACGGCCCCTCCCCCCGTGACTCGGCGGGCCAGAGTGATGCCGTGCGAGTCGAGGTATTCGAGATTGACCTCGCTGTAGGCGTTCTGGTTGAGGCCTATGATGACGGACGGACGGTTTCTCCACAGATAGAAGAAATCCTCGTCCGCGCGGTACTGCTGGAGGCAGTACTCGTCGAAGGCCAGGTTGAAGTGCGGGTCCGCGGAAGTATTGACGGCATACTTCATCGCCGGGCTACATTTCGTTGCCCACCTTGCGGGCGCGCTCCGGCTTGTCGAGATTGACGCCATCGCCGACGGCCACCTCGACGAGTATGTTCCAGCCGGCGCAGAGATAGACATAAGGCTGCATCTCCCCTGCGTCAGGGACGATTATCGTGTGTTCGAAAGGCGTATTCTTCGTGTCGATGGCCACGGTATGCACGCCCGCTCCGCCAAGTACGGAGAGGAATTTGTCATATTCGCTTTCGAGCGGATTGACGAGGAAGACCACATCCCCCTCCTGCATCACCTCCTCTATGCCGTGTACGGCGTATGTCCCTTCGAGGTAATCGCTCTTGCGGCGCGTAATTTCGTTGGTCTTGAGGGTGAGTTCCTCGGCCACGCCGTCGTTGCGTCCGCTGAAGTAGATGGTATGGGACTCCTTGACCCATTCTGTGACTGCGGACGGAATCTGAAGCGTCAGTGCGGTCTCCAGCTTCTCCGGCAGGCCGGCGAGGGCGGTCTTCATATCCATGCCCGCGAGGTTCCAGAAAACAGACTCGCAGAAAAGCCCCTGCTCGACCACGCTCTTGGTGGCCGCCACGGCCTCCTCCCAGCCGCAGCCCAGCACGCTTCCCCGCACGCAGGTCTTCTCCAGAGGCGTGTCGGGATTGGCGCTGAGGGAGTAGAACTCCCTGTGTCCCTGCTCCTTGAGCTGTCTGGCGAGTGCGAGAGCCTCCTTGGTTCTGCCGGAATTGGAATCCACCAGCACCGTATATCCGCTCAGGTCGTACTCCGCCGCCTGACGGGAGCCCTCAAGCTGCACGTTGGCGGCAAGCCCCCACTCCAAGGCCCTGCGGCGGGCGTTCTTGGCCGGCATTATGCGGGAGGAACCCTCCCCGGAGAACATTATCCGCCCCGTTTTCCTGAGGGAATCGGCCACGAAGTCCGCGACTGCTGGGTCAAACTTCTCTACTGTGGGGACTGTACCCATCATTTCCCGGACAAGATTGAATTCCGAGTACTTCTTCTCTTTAAGGTTCATATTCGTATCAAATTTTCAATTTCGAAAGTGTCCCGAGGTTCTCCGCGGTCTGCCTGCGGATCTGCTGCACGAAGCTGTTGTCGTCCAACGGGCCTATGGCCGCAAGCATCTCCTCCTCATTGCGGTAGGTGGCGCGGCGGAACGGGTTGAGATAGTCCTTGCGGCGGGTCTGATATACCTGCTCGCAGATATGGTTCTGTATCCTCTCCTCGTCCCCGACGGCTCTGCGCCACAGGTCCGCCGTGATGGCGTCAGCCCCGTAGACGCAGCGCAGGGCGTGCAGCGAATGGATGAGCCTGTCTTCCGGATAACGCTTCCATATCTCGTCGTAGCGGTCGTGTATGGCGTGCCAGGAATCGAGCTGCCCGGAGCGTATGTCGGCCCGGAGGGTGTCCACATCGGACTCCTTCATCAGCTGGCCGCCGAGATTGACCCACACCCTGTCGCGCTCCCCTTCGGCGAGCGGAGAGAGAGAGGTCAGAGTCATATCCGGATCGGACTTGAAACGGCGCATCACATTGAGCATAGCATAATGCACTATCATATCGCCGTAGGCGTGGTAGGCCCTGTAGGCGTGGCGGATAAGCACCTCGCGGGAACTCTTCTCCATCCCCTCGCCGCAGACCTTCAGCTGCTCCATTGCCGCAGGGTCGCCTGACAGCAGAGTCCTGCCCTCAGAGCGCAGCGCCCGGACATCGCAGGACGAAGCGTCCCTTCCCTGCGAGAGGAGATACGCCTTGCCTGTCCACTCTTCCAGCAGGTCCCTCGCGCCGAGCGCCTCCTCCATACTGTCGGGAGCGAAGGTGTCGAACTCGATGTTCTGCACCTTGGTGATACGCCTGTCGCGGGTCTGATATTTCCAGCTGTTGCGCGCGAGCGCGTACATATTATATAGCCACCAGAACGCCGGCAGCACTTCGAGCCGGCCTTCCGCCTCGTTGTTGCTCACCATACTGAAAGGCAGCCTGATGTGCATCTCGGCAGGGTAGGCCCCCTTTGCGAGCAGGACATAGGAGGCGAATACGGACGAGTGCTTGACCGAAGTGCAGAGACCCGGCCAGAAGCCGCGGCCCGCGACGACCTCGTTGTCGTTGGTGCGGCTGTTGTGGTTGGAACCCACAGTCGCGCCGGCAGCCATATTGCTCTGTCCCTGAAGGCAGGACGCTATCAGGAAGGAATTGTTGTGGTGCTGCTCGTGCGCCGGGAAAATCAGGTTGTTAAGCACTTCACAGCAGGAGATGGTGCTGTTGTCGCCGAGTATGGAGTCGATGACCCTCGCCCCGTACTTGAGGCTGCAGTTGGTGCCTATCACGAACTTGACGGCGGTGCAGCCGTAGAAGATGCGGCAGCCGTAGCCCACTATGCCGTTGACAAGTATCACGTTCTCCCCTATCTGGGAAGGCTCCTGCTCCGAGGATTTGATGGTGATGTTCTTCAGTTTGCTGGCGCCTTTGACATAGCAGCATGGGCCCACCTTGACATCCTTGATAATCTGGGAAGTCTTGATGACACAGCCCTCGCCGACGGTGCCGTAGTATCCCCTGCGATGGTCCGTACCAGCCTGGGTCATATCCCGCAGACGCTCCTGCAACGGCTTATCATCCACATATTTGGCCCACAGATACGCATCCGCCGTCGTCATCCCGTCGAAAGGATACACCTCCCGGCAGCCGGTCTCGTTCATCACCTGGAGGCGGACTCTCACGGACTCGTCCTCCCCGTCCTTGACTATGCCGTTGCCGAACTTGGCGTGGTCGGTGGTACTCATCTCCTGGATGTTGAAGAGCATACAGCGGTCGCCTATTATGTAATGGCTGAGGTAATGCACGTCGTGGATGGCGCAGTCGTCGCCTATGTCACAGGAGTGTATGGAAGAATTGGTGATGCCGACCGGAAGCCTCAGGTCGTGGAACTGCAGGCCGTTGTCGGAAACGCGCCCTATGCGCACGGTGCCGTAGAATTTGTTGTTTTTGACCTGTTCGGGAAGGAATTCGTCCGTCACCCAGACGGTGTCCCAGCTGGAGGCTGTGTTGTCGTTCTTGACGAGCCGCTCAATCTCGTCGCTCGTCAGATGCCTCCACCCGCCGTGCGGGGCGTGTACCTGACGGTTGCGGAGATAGTATTTGTCCTTGCCTGCGGGGAGGAACGACGGGTCAATCCACCCGTTTATCAATTTCTCCGGAGGGAGTATTGTCACCTTTTCCATAAGCCGTCCGTGTTTCGTCGTACAAACGAACAAATATACGCATTGTCCCTGAAAATCAAAAATCTCACCTCCTCCCGGCGAGTTCCTCCGCGATGGGAAGCAGATACTTTTTCAGCACGGGGAAGGTCGGCAGATGCCCGCCGGGGCAGGAGTAGGCTCTCCCCGGATAGTGCAGTCCGAACTCCCCGCCGCAGCGCACAAGTTCGTCGTCCCTGGCGAACAGCCCTGCGGTGAGGGCGGTCTCCTCCGGCCCGAGAGAGTCGAACTCCGTGCGTTCCAGGACCTCGTAGCGTCCGCAGATGTCTTCTGTGATGACGAAGGTCTCAGCCCCGTCCGCACGCGGGGACAGGTATTCGCGCTCCCCGGTCATCGTGCGCAGCAGGCGGGAGGGGTGGAAGTCGGGATTGACGAGAATCTTGCGGTATCCCCTCAGCTTCTGCGCCCAGAATCCGCCCAGCGACAGCCCCACCACAAGGTCGGGATTAAGAGAGGAGCAGAGTCCGTGCAGCATAGATAGAGCCTCGTCGGGGTCGATGGGGACATCCGGAGCCGTCACCTCGCAGGGACGGAGCAGAATTCTCAGGGAGGAGGACATCTTGTAGGCCCCGGAGGAGGCCAGCCCGTGTATGAAAAGGACTTTCATACCGCAAATATACAAAGTGTTCCCGTTTCACAACGGGAACACTCGGCAATTCTAACCTAAAATTAAACCTATGAAAAAACTATTCGTGCATTTTTACTGCAATTTTTATGCCGTGTCAGAGGCTCTCGTCAAGCTTTATCGTGATAATCTTGACATCCTGCACGGGGCAGTCCCTGCCGTCAGTCTGCACAGCCGCAATCTTGTCGATGATGTCCAGACCCTCAAGCGTCTCGCCGAAGACGGTATAGTCCCCGTCAAGCTGTGCGCAGGAGACAGGGTTCTGCACGATGTAGAACTGCGAGCCGGAGGATTCCTTGAGAGGATTGGCCGCGTCCCCGCGCCTTGCGGCGGCGAGAGCCCCCTTCTTGTGGGTGTACTCAGGGACGAACTCCGCAGGCACGTTGTATCCCGGCCCGCCGGTGCCGAAACGGCTCTTGTTGGCCGGGTCCTTGCTGAGAGGGTCGCCCGTCTGAATCATAAATCCGTCGATGACACGGTGGAAGAGTATTCCGTCGTAGAACTTCTCCAGCGCGAGCTTCTCGAAATTCTCGCGATGCTTCGGGGTCTTGGAGTAGAGCTTGACCTTGATGACGCCCATACTGGTGATGATGTCGAATACCGGCTCCTCCGGGAGCTGTGCGATTTTTTCCATTGTCCTTTGTGTTTGTTCCGCTGCGGCGAGCGAATCGGCCGTAGCCTGTTCCGCAGTCTTGCGGGCCTGTTCCTCCGCCTTGCGGGCGTTGTTGTTGTTGCCGCAGCTGCAGATGAGGGCCATAGCGCCCAGGCAGCAGAGAGTTGTTGTGATGAAATGTTTCATTGTATAAAAGATTTATTGTCGTCTTCCGTGCAGAAGCCTCCGCGCAGGCGGGATGCAGTAAGCGCAGAGCAGCAAGGTGTTGAACGCGAGGGTGAGAGCCGTCGGAAGCTCCCCGAACAGATGTCCGGGCAGCAGCGAGAGGGCATAGAGCAGGGCGGCAAGCGCGACATAGCCGAAGATGGTCCGGTAGTCATAGGGGACGGGGTATTTCCCGCGCCCTATCGCCCAGCTGAGCAGCATAGCCGTGCCGTATCCGGCGAATCCTCCCCAGGCGCAGGCCCAGTATCCGGCCTTCGGCACGAAGATGACGTTGACGGCTATCATCACCGCCGCCCCGACCGCGCTGATTACCGCGCCCCACCAGGTCCGGTCGGTGAGCTTGTACCAGAACGAGAGGTTGAAGTATATCCCCATAAATATCTCCGCCGCCATCACCACAGGCACCACCCCGAGACCCTCCCAGTAGGACCGCCCGACGAAATATTTCAGCAGAGGCATATAGAAGGTCACGGCAAGGAAGGCGAGCAGGGTGAAGATGACAAAGTACTTCATCCCGTCGGCAAGGGTCTGCGGGCTGTTGCGGTCATTTCCGGAGCCGAACACTATAGGTTCGTAGGCATAGCGGAACGCCTGGGTCAAGAGCGACATTATCATCGCTATCTTCACGCAGGCCCCGTAGATGCCGAGCTGCACCATCCCCTCTTCGCCGCTCACCAGATGCGGGTAGAGTATCTTGTCGGCGACCTGGTTGAGAATCCCTATCAGACTGAGCAGCAGCAGCGGCCAGGTATAGGAGAGCATACGGCGGGAGAGGGCGCGGTCAAAGCCGTAGCGTATGCCGCGTATCTCCGGGATGAAGGCCAGAGTCACCGCCGAGGTGCAGAGCAGGTTGGCGAAGAATATCAGCCCCACTCCGCCGTCGAAGCGCTCATAGACCCCATGCAGGGCCGGAACGTCATCAAGTACCAGGAAGATGAGGAGATTGAGCAGGATGCTCGGGACGATGTAGGCGAATTTCAGGGCCATAAAGCGCAACGGCCTGTGGAGCTGGCGCAGACGGCTGAACATTATCGCCTGGAACGCGTCCAGCGCGGTGATGACGGCAAAACATCCTATATACTCCGGATGCCCCTCATAGCCCATCGCGGCAGAAATCGGGTGCAGAAACGAGAATGTCAGCACAAGGAACATCAGCCCGACTCCCCCCACCATACGGAGGGCGGTGCTGTACACCATCTTCCCGTCCTCGTCCTTGCGGGAGCCGAAGCGGAACAGCGTAGTCTCCATACCGAAAGTCAGCAGGGCGAGGAAAAGGGCCGTGTAGGCGTAGAGGTTGGTCACGATGCCGTAACCCCCGCTGCCGGCGGCTATCTTGTAGGTATAGAGCGGGACGAGCAGGTAGTTGAGAAATCTCCCCACTATGCTGCTCAGCCCGTAGATCGCGGTATCCTTGGCGAGTGACTTGAGATTCATACGCTTCTCGGCAGTTCAAACACCTCCATATCGCAGACCTTCCCGCCGCTTATCCTGAAGCGGAGCGCCGTGCGCACCAGCTGCCAGCCCTGAAGCCCCGCGGCCCCGGGGTTGATGTAGAGGAGATTGTGCTTCTTGTCGTTCATCACCTTCAGAATGTGCGAATGTCCGCAGACGAATACGTCCGGGCGGTAGCTGTCTATGAGCTGGGCCGCCTTGGCGTCATAATGCCCCGGAGAGCCACCTATGTGGGTCATTATCACCCTCAACCCCTGCTCTTCAATATATTGGAACTGAGGATATTGAAAACGGATGTCCTGCCCGTCGCAGTTGCCCCAGACCCCGACAAGGGGCTTGAAGGCCGCGATGCTTTCGGCAAAGGACACCCCGCCGCCGAAATCCCCGGCGTGCCAGATGACGTCGACAGGCTCGAAGAACTTCCTGAAAGCGTCACCGAATACGCCGTGCGTGTCGCTGATGAGTCCTACGTACATTATTGTCTCCCGGCAAGACGCTTCTCCCAGGCCCAGGCCGCGGCGAGAGTCTCCTCGACGCTGCGCTGCGCCTTCCAGCCGAGCTCCCTTTCGGCAAGGGACGGGTCGGCCCACACCGCAGTCACGTCACCGGCCCTGCGCGGGGCGAATTTCCAGTTGAGTTTCAGAGAATTGACCTTCTCGAAGGAGTTGATAAGCTCCAGTACGGACACCGGACGGCCCGTGCCTATGTTGAAGACTTCGTAACCCTCCTTCATCCTGCCGTCGATCATCCTCGCCACGGCACAGACGTGCGCCTTGGCCAGGTCCACTATGTCGATATAGTCGCGCAGACAGGTCCCGTCGGCGGTAGGGTAGTCGTTGCCGAAGACGGACAGGCACTCCCTCTTGCCTATCGCCGTCTGGGTGATGAACGGCACGAGATTGTTGGGCACTCCGCGCGGGAGTTCGCCTATGAGGGCGGAAGGATGCGCCCCGATGGGGTTGAAGTAGCGGAGGGCTATGCCCTTCACTCCCGCGTATGCCTTCACGCTATCGCGCAGGATGTCCTCACATATCTGCTTGGTGTTGCCGTAGGGCGAAGTGGCGCTCTGGCGCGGCGACTGCTCGGTCACGGGAAGCTGCTCCGGTTCGCCGTAGACGGTCGCGGAGGAGCTGAACAGCACATTGCACCCTCCCATCTCCCTTGCGGCGTCGACGATGTTGATGAACGAGAGAAGATTGTTGCGGTAGTATTTGACCGGATCGGCGACGGACTCCCCCACGGCCTTGTATGCCGCGAAGTGTATCACCGCGTCTATCCTGTTGTCCGCGAAGAGCTTCCGCACTGCCGCCATATCGCAGAAATCCATCTTAAGCAGCGGCGGACGCTTCCCCAGAATCTCGCAGACTCCGTTGTAGTTGGTCTCGTCGCAGTTGGACATATTGTCCGCGATAATCACGTCATATCCGGCCTGTGACAGCTCCACCGTGACGTGGCTTCCGATAAATCCGGCACCGCCGGACACAAGAACAGTCTTCTTCATATCAAGCTTACATTACTCGAATTTCGCAAGTGCGAAACTCAAATTACATTTACGAGATACAAAGATGGGACTTTTTTCGGAAAATCAGAACACAATCCCCTCCCCCCTGTAGAAGTTGAGAAGCCTCGTCTGGAAGAGACATTCATAGCGTGCCTTGAGGTATTCCGACTCGGCCTTGAACCAGCTGTTCTTCGCATCGTTGTAGTCGGTGACGCTGGCCTTGCCGTTGAGATATTTCTGCTCTGTAAGCCCGTAGTGCTGCGCGGCGCTCGCGGAGGATTCGCCGCTGCTGGCATATTTGGCCTGGGACGCGACGGCGTTGTAGTAGGCCTGCTGTATCTCCTTGTAGAGGCTCTTCTTCACGCTTTCGAGCTGAAGCCGCATATTGCTGCGGTTGAGTTCCGCCGTGCGCACGGAGTTGCGGGTGGAGAAGCGGGAGAACACCGGGATGCTCAGCGAAAGCCCGACATACTGGCTGAAGTTGTTGCGCAGCTGCTCCGAGAAGCTCGGGGAGCTGATTTTGGAGGTGTTGTAGTAATTGGTGCCTATGCCTCCGCTCAGCGAGAGGGACGGCAGGTATCCGCCCTTGGCCCGGGCGATGGCGACGCCGGCGGATTCGAGCTGGATCAGGGCGGACTGCACCGCAGGCCTAATTTCCACGGCGCGGGCATATATCTCCTCCGGGGTCATCAGCAGCTCCATCTCAAGTCCCGACACGTCGGGACTTACTATCTCGAAGCCCTCCGGGGACGGGAGTTCCAGCAGCTGGGTCAAATCCAGTTTCGAGAGAATCAGGCTGTTGGAAGCCTGGGTCTCGGAGAGGCGGCTCTGCGCGAGAGTGGCCCTCTGCGCTGAGACCTCGGCTTCGCTGGCCTTGCCCGCAAGCAGCCGGGCCTCGACTTCCTCAAGCAGCCGGGCGTCGTGCACGGTCTGCTGCGAAGCCACCTTGAGCAGCTCTTCGTTATAGAGTATCTGTACATAGGCCTGGGCCACGGCCACACGGATGTCGTCCTTCGCCTTCTCCAGCTCCGCAGTCGCGGAAGCGAGGTCGAGCCGGCTTATCTTGATGCCGTTGCTGATGTCAAAGCCCTGGAAGAGGGGAATCTCCCCGCCAAGGCTGAAGGAAGTGGAGGCGGTGTTGGAGTTGGCATAGGTATTGTCCGCCGTGAGACCCCGCCCGAAGGAATAGTTCTGCGAGGCGGACGCGCTGACTCCGGGCAGACGGCGGCTTCTGGCCGTATTGAGTTCTATCTCCTTCTGCTGCACGCCGATGGCGCTCTGCTGCACGCTCAGGTTGTGGTCGAGCGCATATTGTATGCAGTCCCCGAGACTCCACGGCCCGCTCTGCGCGGCCGCAGGCAGAACGCAGCTCAGCGCGAGTGCCGCCAATGTCAGTATTCTTCTCATATTCACTCGGCTTTGATGACCCTCGGGCCGCGAACCTTGTCGCCCGCCTTAAGGCCGGATTTGATTTCGATGTTGACCCCGTCGCTCAGACCCGTGGTCACCTGAGTGCGGACATATTCCTGCTCACCAGACTTGAGATAGACGAAAGTGTCGCTTCCCTCGAACTCAAGGGTGCTTTCCGGGATGGAAACGACATCCTTGGCCTCCTGCAGCACGACTTCGGCGTTGGCGCTGTAGCCGGAGCGTATCTTATATTGGTCGTCCGCCTTGACGGCGGCCTTGATTTCGAACTGGTTGGCCCCGTTGCTCTCCACGGC
>CAVGPE010000033.1:0-7774 GCA_963631065.1 Ruminococcus bicirculans (ex Wegman et al. 2014) | reverse complement strand
AACCCTTGCATCTCCGGAGACCTCTTCGGCGACTGGAGGGAGGAAGCCCTTATGCGCGCCTCCGACAACAGCGAGCTGAGACTCTATGTCTCCACGGAGCCTACGGAATACCGCTTCCACACCTTCCTTGAGGACCCGGTCTACAGGACAAGCCTCGCCAACGAGAATGTCTGCTACAACCAGCCGCCTGAGGCGGGGTTCTATTTCGGGGCCGACCTCAAGGGCAAATTCCGCGGCAGCACCGTGAAGGGCAAGGGCGTGAAGAAGGGAGAAATCCTCGAAGACGTGCTGCTCGACTCGGTACTTTTCAAACAGCAGCCGCGCCAGATGCAGGGCCGTCCGGGACAGGGACAGCCGCAGGGCCAGAGACCTCCGCAGGGACAGATGCCTCCGCAGGGCTTCAGGCCTGACGGACAGCCGGGACAGCGTCCTCCGCAGGGTCAGATGCCTCCTCAGGGACAGATGCCTCAGGACAACAGCTATATCGACAACACCCCGGACTCTCTCGACCTCGCCAAGACCGCCCGTCCGGTGGCCGGAAGCAGCCGCAAGGGCAACAATCCGGTACTCTTCCTCGTGGGAGACTCCACGATGCGCACCGGCACCAAGGGCAACGGTGACAACGGGCAGTGGGGCTGGGGCTATTATGCCCACGAATTCTTCGATGAAGACAAAATCACCGTCGAGAACCACGCCCTCGGAGGACTCTCCTGCCGCACGTTCTACCGCGACTGGTGGCCGGACGTGATTAAGGGTGTACGCAAGGGAGACTATGTAATCATCCAGCTCGGACACAACGACAACGGCCCGATAGACTCAGGACGCGCCCGTTCGTCAATCCACGGCATAGGCGGCGAGACAGCCACGATGGACCGCGGCGAACAGGGAGTCGAGACCATATATACTTACGGGGAGTATCTCCGCAAGTTCATCGACGAGACCAGAGCCAAGGGAGCCACCCCGATACTCTTCACCCTTACCCCGCGCAACCAGTGGGATTCGGAAACCGTCGTCAGACGCAAGACTGACAATTTCACCTCATGGATTAAGGCCATAGCCGCCGAGAAGAATGTGCCGTGCGTGGACTTGGAGGACATCAGCGCCCGCAAGTTCGAGAAATTCGGACACGACAAGGTGAACTATCTCTTCTACCGAGACAGCATCCACTCCAGCGCATTCGGAGCGATGAACAACGCCCGCTCCGCAGCCGAGGGCATAGCCGCCTGCAACGGCTGCGACCTGAAAGACTACCTCCTTCCGCTCGAAGCGCCGAAGCAGGAGTTCACCCGCGAGAAGGGCAAGCCTGTGCTTTTCGTGACCGGGGACAGCACCATACAGAACGCCGACTCCGACCCTGACGGAATGTGGGGCTGGGGCAGCGTGCTGGAGACCGTCTTCGACCCGTCTAAGATCACGCTCGTCAATGCCGGCAAGGCCGGACGCAGCGCCCGCACCTTCCTTGACGAAGGCCGCTGGGACAAGGTATACAACAGCATCGAACCGGGAGACTATGTAGTCATCCAGTTCGGACACAACGATATAGGCCCCATCGACAAGAAGCCGTTCCGCGGCGAGATCGCGGGAACTTCAGAAGACAGCGAGGTACACTTCATGCCGAACAAGCGTATGTACCAGGTCATCTACAGCTACGGCTGGTATCTTCGCAAGTTCATCGGCGATGTCAGGGAGAAGGGAGGCATCCCTATCCTGCTGAGCATAACCCCGCGCAACGAATGGCCGGAGGGCAAGATCGAGCGTCGCAACGACACCTACACCTCCTGGTGCAGGGAAGTGGCCGCGCAGACGGGCGTGGACTTCATCGATATGCACAACATCAGCGCCGACTGGTTCGACAGCATCGGGCAGGAGGCGACCAAGGCATACTATAAGAACGACCACACCCACACTTCACGCCTCGGCGCGGAGCGCAACGCGAAATCGTTTGCGGAAGGCCTCGTCAAGGCCGGACATCCTCTTGCGGAATATCTGAAAAAATAGATTTTATGAACATTCTGAAATTACTGAGCATCTCACTCCCCGCCCTCGCGGCCGCGCTTCCGCTGTCGGCACAGGGTACTGACTGGTACTCCCCTACCGTAGAGAACAAGCCGTTCGTACGCTGGTGGTGGCACGGCAGTGCCGTGGACAAGGAAGGCCTCACCTATAATCTTGAAGAGTTCGCCCGCGCCGGCATAGGCGGCTATGAGGTGACTCCAATCTACGGTGTGCAGGGCAATGAAGCCAACGACATAGACTATCTGTCTCCGGAATGGATGGAGATGTACAAGTTCCTCGTGTCCGAGTCCGAAAGGCTCGGACTTGAGTGCGACCTCAACAACGGCACGGGCTGGCCTTTCGGCGGCCCGCAGATAACTCCCTCCCTCGCGGCCCAGAAGATGGAGCTCACACCTGACGGCATCAAGTCCGTACAGACCGGACAGAAAGTCAAGAGAGCGGCTCCTGGCGGAGAAGGATGGGTGATGGACCACTACAATCCGGAAGCCCTCAAGACCTACCTCGAAAGATTCGACAAGGCGTTCAAGGAAAGCGGAGCGAAATGGCCGCACACCTGGTTCAACGACTCATACGAAGTGTACGGGGCCGACTGGACTCCGGAATTTGCCGAAATCTTCAAGGAGCGTTACGGCTACGACATCGTTCCGTACCTGATGCAGCAGCCTAAGGTCAGCGACTACGACAGGGCCATCGCGGACTACCGCGAATGTCTCGGCGACCTTCTGATGGAGAACTTCATCACCCCTTGGGTTGAGTGGTGCCACTCACACGGCTCGCTCGTCCGCAACCAGTCCCACGGCTCCCCGGCCAATCTGCTTGATGTCTATGCGAGCGTGGACATACCTGAGTGCGAGACCTTCGGACGCACGGAATTCGACATTCCGGGACTCCGCAAGGATCCTGTCCGCAGGCCTAACGACGGCGACCCGGCGGTACTCAAGTTCGCCTCTTCCGCTGCACATATCGCCAATCTGAAATATGTCTCCTGCGAGTCCCTTACCTGGATGACGGAGCATTTTCGCACATCGCTCAGCCAGTGCAAGCCGGAGCTTGACCAGGCATTCGCCGCAGGCGTGAACCATATCTATTTCCACGGTGCACCGTATTCCCCGAAGGGGGCGGAATTCCCGGGATGGCTCTTCTACGCCTCCATCAATATGTCCCCTACCGGTGGGATGTGGAAGGATGCGCCGGCCCTCTTCAAATATATAGAGCGCTGCCAGGCTTTCCTTACGGCCGGCAGTCCGGATGCGGACTTCCTCCTCTACTTCCCTGTCTATGACGCGTGGAGCAGGAATACGCAGAAGGCCTATATGATGTTCGACATCCACAGTATGGGACAGAAGCTCCCGGAATTCAAGGCCGTGATGGACGAAATCAGCGCCAAGGGCTACGATGCCGACTATATCTCCGACAGCCAGCTGCTCAACGCCGAAATCAGCAAGCCTGTCATAGTTCCGCCTTGCAGCTTTATGCCGGTGGAGACAGCCCGCAGGCTCGTGGAGCTCAAGAAGGCCGGAGTACCGGTCTATTTCATCGGCAATGTGCCTAAGGACGTTCCGGGACTCCGTGACCTCGACGCCCGCCGCAAGGAATTCCGCAAGATAGCCAAGGGCTTCGGCAAGGCCGTCAAGCTCGACAAGGCTCTCTCCTCCGCCGCCCCGGAAGAATTCAAGAGCGTCCACGGAGGAGCGATGATACGCCGCCGCAACGAGTGCGGGGGCTGGAACTACTTCGCTTCCCTGCTGAACGCCAACGAGATAGACGGATGGGTAAAGCTCGGCACGCCTGCGGAGTCGGCTATGCTCTACGATGCGGTCAACGGAGTGTCCGGCAAGGCTCAGATACGCCGCGCCGCTGACGGCCTCGCCGAAATCCGCCTCCAGCTCAAGCCGGGGGAATCCGTCCTTATCAAGACCTTCCCGGAGGAAATCGAAGCTCCGGGCTGGAATTATGTCGCGGCTGCCGGCGAAGCGGTGGCGATAGACCGCGCCTGGAACATAAGCTTCCCGCAGAGCGACCCTGAGATCAAGGGCAACTTCTTCACGGACAAGCCGCAGGACTGGACGAAGCTGAAGAACTGCCCGGACGCGAAGGTCAACTTCGCCACGGCCCTCTACTCCTCCGCGATTCCGATGACTGACCCTGCTGAGGCCGACGAGTGGATACTCGACCTCGGCGATGTGCGAGAGAGCGCGAGCGTCGTCATCAACGGAGAGGAAGCCGGCACCGCCTGGTGCGTGCCGTTCCGCATCAATGTGGGGAAGTACCTCAAGCCGGGCATCAACCTGCTCGAAGTCTATGTCACCAACCTTCAGTCCAACAGGATAGCGGACTACGACAAGCGGGGCGTAAAGTGGAGAATCTTCAAGGACACCAACATCAACACCCTCGGACGCTATTCCGACTTCAGCGGATGGGAGACCGACCCGTCGGGACTCTGCTCGGAAGTCAAGCTGATTCCGGTTCATTACGACATCCCCGCCGCTGACGAGGTCATAGCGCAGGCCCGCAAGGTCAACGACTACTTTATGAACAAGTTCGGCGACCCTTCCAGAGTGATGCCGTTCCCGTCGCGCCACAAGGTCTATGAAGCCAACATTTGGACGCGAGGAGTCTATTACGAAGGGCTGCTCGCCCTCTACGGAGTGGATCCGCAGCAGAGATATCTCGACTACACCAGGGAATGGGGAGACCGCTTCAACTGGAATATGCGCGGCGGCCAGACCCTCACCCGCAACGCCGACAACTACTGCTGCAGCCAGGCATATATAGATATGTACCGCATCTACGGGGATCCTCAGATGCTGGAGAATGTCAGCAGATGTATGGAGAACATCCTCTCCACGGACGCGTCCGACGCGGACTGGACCTGGATAGACGCCATCCAGATGGGTATGCCGGTGCTGGTCAAATACGGAGTCACGACCGGGAAGCCGGAGTATTTCGAGAAGGCCTGGAAGATGTACAAATGGGCGCGCGACCGCTTCTTCAACGAACAGGAAGGCCTCTGGTGGAGAGACAAGGACTTCTGTCCTCCGTACAAGACCCCCAACGGGAAGAACTGCTACTGGAGCCGGGGCAACGGCTGGGTGGTGGCCGCGTATGTCAGAGTGCTGGAGGAACTGCCTCTGAACGACCCACACCGCGCCGTCTATGAAGCCGACTTCAAGGCTATGTGCGAGGCGCTGGTCAAGGTGCAGCGCGAGGACGGCACCTGGAACTGCTCGCTGGCCGACCCGGACGACTTCGGAGGTCCGGAGGCGACGGGGACTTCGCTCTTTACATACGGACTCGCCTGGGGCGTGCGCACGGGCCGGCTCGACGCCGCGGTCTTCCGTCCGGCGGTGGCCAGAGCGTGGAACGGACTCAACCGCATCTGCATCCACGACAACGGTTTCATCGGCTATTCCCAGGGTTCGGGCAAGGAGCCTAAGGAGGCTCAGCCGGCTGGCTACGACAGGATTCCGGATTTCGAGGATTTCGGTACGGGATGCTATCTGCTGGCCGCCAGTGAAGTCGCGAAACTGTAGATTTTTTCAGAAAAAATCAGTACCTTTGTATGGATATGCACATTTGTGTCAGGACATACTAAGTAATTATCGATAATACTATGGCTAAAGAAAAGAAATTCATCACCTGTGACGGGAATCAGGCCGCGTCGAACATCGCATACCTTTTCAGCGAGCACGCGGCCATATATCCTATCACACCATCTTCAACAATGGCTGAGAATGTTGACGAATGGGCCGCTCACGGCAAGAAGAACCTCTGGGGCGAGACGGTGAAGGTCACCGAGATGCAGAGCGAGGCCGGCGCCGCCGGAGCTGTACACGGCTCTCTTCAGGCAGGCGCTCTGACCACCACCTATACGGCTTCTCAGGGACTTCTTCTGATGATTCCGAATATGTACAAGATTGCGGGAGAGATGCTTCCGGCTGTCTTCCACGTATCCGCACGTGCGCTCGCGTCCCACGCTCTCTCCATCTTCGGAGACCATCAGGATGTGATGGCCTGCCGTCAGACAGGATTCGCGATGCTCGCTTCAAGCTCCGTGCAGGAGGCCCAGGACCTCGCGGCCGTGGCACACCTCTCCGCGATCAAGGCTTCCGTACCGTTCCTGCACTTCTTCGACGGATTCCGCACCTCACACGAAATCCAGAAGATAGAGGCTATCGACGAGGACGACCTCAAGAAGATGGTCAGCGCGAAGTCGCTCGAAAACTTCCGCGCCCGCGCCCTCAATCCGGAAGCCCCGGTGACCAGAGGCACGGCACAGAACGGAGACGTATATTTTCAGGCCGTCGAGTCCCGCAATCAGGTCTATGAGGCGATTCCGGACATCGTGGCCCGCTATATGGGAGAAATAGGAGAAGCGACGGGACGCCAGTACCGTCCGTTCGAATACTACGGCGCGAAGGATGCGGAATGTGTCGTCATCGCTATGGGTTCCGTCGCCGAAACCATCAGGGAGACCGTCGACTACCTCGCGACCAGGGGACGCAAATATGGCGTAGTGACCGTGCATCTGTACCGTCCGTTCTCAGAGAAATACCTTCTCAAGGTGCTTCCGAAGAGCGTGCGCAAGATTGCCGTTCTCGACAGGACCAAGGAGCCGGGCGCTCTCGGAGAGCCTCTGTTCCTGGATGTCAAGGCTCTCTTCCAGGGCAAGGACAACGCTCCGCTCGTAATCGGAGGCCGCTACGGACTCTCCTCCAAGGACACCACCCCGGCCCAGATCATAGCCGTGTTCGACAACCTCGACCGCAAGGAGCCTAAGGACGGATTCACCATCGGCATAGTAGACGACGTGACTTTCAAGAGCCTCCCGACCAAGGCCGAGATATCCATCGTGAAGAAGGGTACGACCGAGTGCAAGTTCTACGGACTCGGATCGGACGGCACCGTCGGCGCCAACAAGAACACCATCAAGATTATCGGCACCCACACCGACCTCTACAGCCAGGCATATTTCGACTACGACTCCAAGAAGTCCGGCGGATACACCTGCTCCCACCTCAGGTTCGGCAAGTCGCCTATCAAGGCCCCGTATCTGGTGAACACTCCGGATTTCGTGGCCTGCCACGTCCCTTCATACCTTGAGAAATACGATGTGCTCAAGGGCATCAAGGAGGGCGGCAGCTTCCTGCTCAACTCCCTCTGGAACGAAGAGGAGACCCTCAAGCGCATTCCTGACTTCGTGAAGGCGGTCATCGGGCGCAAGAAAATCAGGCTCTATATCATCAACGCCACCAAGATAGCGGCCGAGATAGGCCTCGGCGGACGCACCAACACCATACTCCAGAGCGCATTCTTCCGCATCTCCGGCATCATCCCTGTAGATGACGCGGTGAAGTATATGAAGGACGCGGCGCTGAAGTCCTACGGCAAGAAGGGCGAGAACATAGTCAATATGAACTATGCCGCCATCGACCGCGGAGGCGAATATGTCGAGGTGAAGGTCCCTGCCGAATGGGCCGGCATCAACGCCAAGTTCGTCAACCACAATGCCGGCCGTCTCGCGACTCCGTTTGTCAAGGAGATTGCCGACGTGGTGAACGCCCAGTGCGGAGACAGCCTTCCGGTCAGCGCGTTCCTCCCTTATCAGGACGGCACTATGCCTGCCGGCACAGCCGCATATGAGAAGCGCGGAGTCGCCGTCAATGTGCCTGTATGGGATGCCGAAAAATGTATCCAGTGCAACAGCTGCGCATTCGTCTGCCCTCACGCCGCCATCCGTCCGTTCCTGCTCACCGCA
>CAVGPE010000032.1:3490-9699 GCA_963631065.1 Ruminococcus bicirculans (ex Wegman et al. 2014) | reverse complement strand
AGTATTTGCGCAGGCCCTCGTCACGGCAGTATTCCGTGGCCCAGAAAGGGGAGTGAGCGCTCTTGTTGATATAGAGCATCTCGCCGCCGTATTCCGCCTCGCGTATGTCGAGCATCTCGCGGCTGCCTATTGCCCTGCCGCCGTAGAAATCGTACTTGTCGCGGATTTCTCTCATCTCCAGCATATGCTCGCGGGAGATGGACTCGTTGCCACATTCGTAGAAGAGGATGGAGGGGTTGTTGCGGTTGTAGATGATGGCGTCGCGCATAAGTTCCTTGCGCTGATTCCACTGCTGGCCTTCCACGTCGCGCTCAGCGTCGCCCGCCGGCATAGCCTGTATGAGTCCCACGCGGTCGCAGGACTCGACATCCTGCTTCCACGGGGTGACGTGCATCCAGCGGACGAGATTGGCGTTGCTCTCGACCATCAGGGCGTTGGAGTAGTCGCTCAGCCACGCCGGAACTGACATTCCGAGCGCGGGCCATTCGTTGGAGGTGCGCTGCGCGTATCCCTTCATCTGGAGGACGCGGTCATTGAGCCAAATCTTGCCTTCGGCGAAGCGGGTCTTGCGGAAACCGGTGCGGGTGCGTACTTCGTCCACCACCTTGCCGTCCACTTCGAGGGCGGTGGTGACGTCATAGAGATAACCGTATCCCCAGCTCCAGAAGTGCAGTCCTTCGGCAGGAGCTGAAGCCTTGAGCGTGACGGTCTGTCCCGGAGCTATGCTGACGGGATCCGAGCCGAAGGTGCAGACGGTATTGCCGTCCGGGTCTGTGACGCTGACCCTGTATGCGGCGCTCTGAGGCTTGCCGGTCTCGTTGCGCACTTCGGACTCCGCGTTGATGACGGCGGTGCGTGACTTGACGCGGATGTCGGAGGCGTAGATATAGACGCCGGTGGTCTGAAGATTGGAATAGAGAGGGAGCGTCTGGTAGAGACGGTCGGTGACGTGCAGCCAGACATTCTTCGGGAGACCGCCGTAGTTGGCGTTGAAGTTGCGGTTGCTCCACTGGTATTTCACTCCTGTGGTCCTCTCGGCGAAGTCCCAGTTGTTGTCCACACGCACGGCTATGACATTGCTTCCGGACCTGAGGTACGGGGTGATGTCGAAGCCGAAGGCCATCACGCCGTTCTCGTGCTTGCCTGCAAGACGGCCGTTGACATAGAAGTCAACTCCCTGACGTGCGCCCTCGAACTCGATGAAGACCTTCTTCCCCTTGGCCGTTTTGGGCAGGGTGAAGTGCTTGCGGTACCATACCACCGTATCGGTGAGGTTCTTGATGTTCACCTTGAAGGCCTCGTCCTCGTTGAAGGCGTGGGGGAGTGTGACCTTCTGCCAGTCCCCGTCCCTGAACGAGGATGTCTGCGCCGAAGGGATGTCCCCGACCTTGAGAAGCCAGCCGGAGTTGAAGTTGTACTTCTCGCGTCCCGTAAGGGGCGTCGCCAGCAGGACGATGGCCGCAGACAGGAGCAGTGATCTGAAATTCATATCGGAAATCTTATTGGTTACGGACGCAAAGTTACACAAAAAAAGGACGGCCTCAAAGAGACCGCCCTTCTCTATCGTATGTGCCGGAAATCAGTCTTTCCAGCCTTCGTTCTGCTCGTAGAGTCCAGGAACCGCAGCAAGCTCGGAGATAGGAATAGGAAGCAGATAGCGTCCGTCCTTCACATTGCCCGCAGATACGTTGGTGCGGTATGCTCCGTCAATCTTGTAGCGGTCGTACTTGGCTATGGTGAGGTCTTTCCACTCGCCGTAGCGAACCATATCGAACCAGCGCACGCCCTCAAGATAGAGTTCGAGTTTGCGCTCGCGCTTGACATAGTTCATCGCCTCGGAGGCGGAGGCTCCAGTAGGGACAAGTTCGATGCCCGCACGCTCGCGGATTTTGTTGACATATCCCATAGCTTCTGATATGCTGCCGTCCTCGACGAGGAGCTCGGCATAGAGAAGCATCATATCCTCGTAGCGGAGTACAGGGAAATTGATTGGCCACTGGTTGCGGGAAGCAGTGCCGCTGCCGAGCTGGCTGTCATCAAACTGGATGCCGGCTTCGTTGCGCTTAGGGATGGTAGGACACCACTTGACATTGATGGACAGTTCAAGTGAAGAAATCGTCTCTCCGTTATAGTCGAATTCGGTGGTTTTGTTTACATAGGCCGGGACTCCGTTGTACTCGTCGTATCCGTCGATGAAGTTGAATCCGAATCCGCGAGGGTCGTTGTTTGAGATGTACTCGTAACGCAGAGTGGCCTCAGGATATACCGGAGACATTCCGGAACCAGAGTGATATGAGTCTGAGACGATGCTCAGATTGCTGACTGCCACTCCGGATTCGAATGTGACCTGAAGTCCCGTGCCGAGACGGTGCTGGATGCCGAAAATCTGATATTTGTTGGCTGTGGCGTTGTCGGTGAGGAACTGCTTCTTCCAGTCCGCGATGGTAGGAGCGAAGTAGGAGCTGCCGTTCTGAATCACCTTCTCGAGGTAGGTCTTCGCGTTGCTCTTCGCGCTGCTGTCGTTGTAAGGGTAACCCTTCAGCGTCATATATACTCGTGCGAGGAGAGCCTGGGCGGAGAGCTTGTCGGCTCTGCCGTCGGCGGCTACGCTGCTGCCGTTGCTGCTCTTCATCGAGGCCCTGTAAGGAAGCAGGCTTTCCGCTTCGGTGAGGTCAGGGATGACGGAGTTGTAGATGACATCCTTGCCTTCGGACTGCTTGATGGTCTTGGCCTCCGAGGAGGAGAGTACGGATTCGATGATAGGCACACGCCCGAATGAACGGACGAGCTCGAAGTGGGCGAGACCCCTGAGGAAGAGGACTTCTCCCTTGAACTGCTTCTTGACCGCCTCGTCGGTGAAGCTTACGCCGTCGATGTTGGCAAGAACCATATTTGCGTTGTAGATGAGGCTGTACCATCCGGACCAGAGGCTTGCGAGTTCGCTTGTAGAGCCTGAGATGCGGTAGAATGAGACCTCGGAGCAGGTGCGGATACCGTTAGGGTCGGAATCCACCCATACATTGTCGGAGCGGTCTTCAGAGAATGTAAGATACTGGTTCGCCTCCACATTCTGCAGCTTGGCATATACGCCGAGGACTCCCGATTCGAGGTGGGCCGCCGTCGTATAGAATCCATCCGGCGAAAGCGTTCCGACCGGCGGGGTGCTCAGATAATCATCGGAGCAGGAGGATGCAAGGAGCAGCGCTCCTGCCGCGATAGCGATGTATTTGATATTCTTTAACATAGATATGTTCTATTAGAAGTTGACATTAAGACCGATACTGTATGTGCGTGCTGACGGGTATGCGCCGTAGTCCACACCGGTAAATCCGCCATAGTTGGCAGCTTCCGGAGAGTATCCGAGATAGTAGCTGTCGAGGATGAGAAGGTTCTCGATGGATGCATAGATCCGGACAGAGTCGATGAACTTCTTGACAGGCACCTTGTAACCTACGGTGAGGTTCTTGATGCGGAAGTAGTCGGACTTGTACACGAAGCGTGAGTCGATGTTGTAGGAGTTCGTGGTGAGAGGGTAAGGAAGAGTTCCGTCACCCGGCTCATCCTCGCTCCACCAGGCGTTGTAGAGCCAATGCCTCAGCGTGTTCTGCTGGGTACCCATATGGGCGCGGTCCACTGCACGTCCGAATCCGGACATAATGTAGCCTCCCATCTGTGCGGTGAAGAGAACGGAAGCGTCGAAGTTCTTGTAGGTGATGCGGTTGGTCATACCGAACACGAATTTCGGAGCCGGGTCTCCAAGCACCTGCCAGTCGGCGTCGGTGATGTTGCCGTCCCCGTTGACATCGTCATACTTAGGGTCTCCAGGCACAGTCTCTTTGCCGTAGTACTTCGGAGTAAGTCCGGTAGCGGCCTTGTAGTCGTCTATCTCCTGCTGGCTCATCCACACGCCGATGTTCTTATGGTTGTAGAACTCGTACATAGGATGCCCGATGCGGAGAATCTGGTTGATGTTGGTGGACTGCTTCGCATATACGAAGTCGCCCTCGGTGGTGTTGTCTCCGAGTTGGAGAACCTTGTTGCGGCTGTACGACATATTGAATGAAGTGCTCCACTCGAAGTCGTTCGTGCTGATGTTCTGGGTGTTGAGCTCAATCTCGATACCGTGGTTCAGCACTGAGCCGAGGTTGTCGTATACATTGGTCGTACCGAATACAGAAGGTACAGGAACGCTGTAGAGCAGGTCAGTGGTGGTCTTGGTGTACCAGTCCAGAGAGAGCTGGATGCGGTTCTTGAGGAAGCCGAGGTCAACTGCAACGTCAGTCGAGTGGGTCTTCTCCCAGCCGAGTGAAGCGTTGCCGAACGATCCTGCATAGTAGGCAAGCACGTCAGCATAGCTGCCTGCGGTGAGGGTGGAGTATGCGGCGCTTTCAGGGATGCCGTAGTTACCGGTCTGTCCGTAGCTCGCACGGAGCTTGAGGGTGTTCCACCAGCTGAAGTCGGCATTCTTGAAGAAGTCTTCGTTGGCTATGTTCCAGCCTGCGGATACTGAAGGGAACCATCCCCACTTGTTGCTGGCTCCGAAGCGGGAGTAACCGTCACGACGCAGAGAGGCTGACGCCATATAGCGGTCGGCATAGTTGTATGACAGACGTCCGAATGCGGAGAGAAGCTTGGTGTTGGTCTTCTCGGTCACATTGGAGGCCTTGACCGTAGGGGTCGTGGTGGAGCTGCTTCCGATGAAGGTTCCGGTGATCACGTCGTTAGGCATGTTTGTATAGCTCTGGCTGGTGCCGTAGCCTATGTTGCCCAATTCGGAAGACGCACCGAGCATCGCGGAGATATTGTGATTGCCGAAGCTCTTGTCGTAGTTTGCGACTATCTGGAGCAGGGTGTTGATGCTGTAGTCGGTGTTGTGGCTTGCCGATGACTTCGCGCCTTCCGCACTGTTCCAGTTCGCGTTGGTCATCGTGTTGGCAGTGAAGGTGTTGGTGTTGCTGTTGGCATAGGTCGCTGAAGCGGAAGCCTCCACCTGGAATCCGTCGAAAGGCTTTGCGCGCAGGAAAGAGCTGGCCTGCAGACGCATAGTGTGGTTGTGGGATGCTGTGTCCTCGTAGTATTTCTTAGGACGCATTCCGCTTCCTCCCCAGAGGTAGTTCACGTTCGGATAGTACTGCGTGTTGTAGCCTACTCCGGTATCAGATACAGGAGGGGATGTGAGGACGTGGTGGGCGCGGGTATCCTTACCGTTGCCCTGGCCTGCGCCGGTGTTGATGATGAACGCCGGGGCGAGGTTGACTCCCGCCGTAACCCAATCGTTGAGCTTGCTCTCGATATTGGTTCGGAGGTTGATTCTCTTGTAGTTGGAAGCAGGTGAAAGACCGTCCTGATCGAGGTATCCGAGGGAGAACATATACTTTGTGACATCGCTCGCTCCGGACACGCTCACGTTGTAGTTCTGCTGGAGGGCCGGGCTGTAGGCGTAGTCCTGCCAGTCAAGGAGGCTGAGCTCGCTGCCGTCATCATAATAGGTGTGGGAAGCCTGCATATCCTTGCTGAGGTACTTGAACCAGCGGTCATCGAAGTTGACAGCGCTTCCGCCGGTCCTCTGAGGGCCGCTGAGGCCGAGGTTGGCGATACGGGTGGCGTTGTCGTCGGAGATTTTGCCCGCAGGGTACTGCTTGAGATACTGCGCGTCCATGCAGCGGATAGCGAACTCCATCCACTCGGTGGCGCTCATTATGTCCATCTTCTTCTCGAGGGTGGCGATGCCGCTGTTGAAGCTGAAGCTTACCTTCGGCTTGCCCTTCTGACCGCTCTTGGTGGTGACGATGACCACGCCGTTGGATCCGCGGGAACCGTAGATGGCGGCTGATGCGGCGTCCTTGAGTACTTCGATGTTGGCGATATCGTTAGGGTTGATACCTGTCATAGAGTCCTGAGGGATGCCGTCGATAACGAAGAGTGGGTTGTTGCCGGCGCTGATGGACGCAGCTCCGCGCACGCGAATCTGAGGGTCCGCACCCGGCTCCGCACTGGTAATCTGCACGTTCACACCGGCCAGCTGTCCCTGAAGGGCCTGCTCCGCGCGTGCCATCGTACGGTCTACGATAGCCTTGTCGTCCATCGAGGCCACAGCCGAGGTGAGGCTGCTCTTCTTGACGGAACCGTATCCGATAGCCACCGCTTCTTCGAGGAGCATCTTGTCCTCTTCGAGGGTTATGGTGATGTTCTGTCCCGCCGCCACATAT
>CAVGPE010000032.1:0-3480 GCA_963631065.1 Ruminococcus bicirculans (ex Wegman et al. 2014) | reverse complement strand
ACATATTTCGTGACATAGCCGATCAGAGATACTTCCAGAGTCGCGTTGGACGGTACTTTGATGGAGAATGCGCCGTCGAGGTCCGTTGAGGCTCCGTTGGTACGGTTGCCCTGTTCAAGCACATAAGCCCCAATCACAGGTTCGCCTCCGGCATCGACCACCTTACCGCTGCTGGTGATGGTGTTCTGCGCAAAAGCTCCCACTCCCGACAGGGTCAATGAGATAACGAAAACTCCAAGAGCTTTCGCGCCGTTGCTGAAAAACAATTTCATTAATGGTACTTTTTGGTTAAACAATTAGCTCGTGTTATTGAGTGTGTCCTCAAAAAACGAGGCAAAGGTACTGATTCCTTTGAGGAAATCAATACCTTTTCCTAATTTTTTTTAAAAACTGATTTAGAGCGGCAGCACTTCGAGGCAGTAGATGGCGTCGAGACTCCAGGTGGCGGCCCCGTTGGTGTTAGGGGTGTACGGCTTCCTGTCGAGTTCGCGCAGCAGCCCCTCCCAGGTCTTGCGGGCGAAATCCGCATCGTGGTCTTTCCACGCCGCGTAGGCGTTGAGCCTTGACACGCGGAATCCGGCCATAGTGTGGTAGCGTCTCGCGTGGTCGAGCCAGGCGGCGTTGAACTCCGGAACCTCAATCATATCCTGCATCTCGGTCATAATCTCGAATCCTCCCATAATCGTCATCAGGTGGTTGGTTCCGATTGAAGCCGGGTCGCCCTCCCAGCTGAGAACTCCCGTGGCCGGGTCGAAGCCGAGAACCTTGACCTTGCCGGTCAGAAGCCCGTTAGGCAGGGCCGCGATGCTCTTCATCCCGGCGATAATCATATCGTAGTAGTGCTTCTCGCCGGTCCTTTCCCAGCGGGTCATCCAGTTGCCGGCATATCCCAGCCAGTCCGGGCCGATGCGAAGGCGGGCCGGAGCAGTGCATGGGGTCTCGCTGCGCGGTGCTGCAAGACGCATAGGGTCAATCTCATAGAGCAGCTGCTCGGAATCCTTGGACTCGTCCATCAGGTCTCCGGAACGCTCGTCCGCGGTGAGGTAGTAGAGGAAGCGGTTCCACGCGGCCTGTCCGATGCGGGCCTCTTTCGCGCCGCAGCCCCAGTGGGAGACATTGTGGCGGCTGCCCAGACCGGCATACGGCCCGATATGGTAAACGTCCACCTCGGTGGTGTGGCGGGTCATCGCCACGGCCATATCCCAGATGTCCTCGCGGCCGCTGCGCAGGAACATATACCAGAGCCACATATTCGAGGCGAGCTCGGTGTTGTCCCAGGCGAAGCCTCCGATGTCGTAGTTCCATACTCCGCGGACATTGTCCATTGAGTGCATAAAGTCGCCGAAGTTCCAGAAGCCGTACCACTTGAACTCCTCCACGTTCTTCTGGTAAACGCTGATGATCTCGTCGAGCCTGTTCTCTACGGCCGTCCTCTGAGGGTTGCTTCTGTCCGGGAGAGACCAGATGCCGAACGCGCGGCTGTCGTGCAGGTACTTCGGGGTAGGGAGCATCTGGCTGTCCTCCTCGAGAAGTTCAGCCGTGGCGAGTATGCCTTCACGGCCAGGGAAAGCGGCCTGAGGTACGAGGACGAGAGTGTTGGTCTTGGCGATGCCGTAAGGGGTGCTCATCCCTTCCTGCACATCCTCGTAGCTGGCTTCGAGGTCGTGGGCCACGCTGTCGTAGTGACGGAGGTTCATAGGCTCGGATTCAGGACTCCAGAGCCAGACATTGATCGTGGCCTCGTCGCTGCGGGCCCCGGTAATCTCTATGGTGGAAGGATAGAGCTGCCAGAAGTACTTGAGCGAAACTCCGAGTCCTCCGCTGACATCCCCGGCGAAGGCATATCCTGCAGCCCTTTCTCCGGTGAGCGTGCCTATCCAAGGACGGTCGTCCTCCGTCTTCTTGCGGATTGACCAGGAGTTGTCGGTCAGCTGGCTCAGGCGGAAAGTGTCCCACTTGGCCCACTTGCTGATGAGGAACTGTCCCTTCTGGTCGAAGTACTCCGGCTCAGGGACGCGGATTCCCTTCTCCTGGTCTTCCTGGTAGTCTTTCTGCTTGCGCGGCGCTCCCTGAGGGGTGGCCTGCGCTCCTGCCGGCTTCTTCTGCACCGGGTCTGAGAGCACGCGCCTTCCGTGGAGCGGCTGCACGGATTCCGTCCACACCTTGCCCTCGTCGGTGGCGAAGGCTATGTGGCGGTTATATGCCTGCTCGCGCATCGGAACCCTGAAACGGAGTCCGAGCGAGCTGATGAAGTCCTTGTCCTGGTCTCCGTCGAAGATGAAACTGTGCACGAGTCTTATCTGGTCCGAATCCTTGAAGAAATACATCCTGACGACGAAAGGCAGCCATTCACGGCCATTCTGCTCGCCGTAGTGCACGCCCTCGATTTTGATGACACCGCGCACCGAGCCGTTCTGCTCAAGGGTTGTCCTGCTGATTTTGCTCACATAGCTGCGTCCGCCCTCCGTGGCGATGAGGTCGGCCGCACCTCCCACTTTGGAGTCCCCGATCCAGAGGGCGTCAAGGATGTTGCTCCCGCTCTTCGGGACAACGGCCTTGACCTTGCCGGTGTTGACGATGTAGCTGTCGGCATCCTCGGAGATAAGCTTCTCTCCGGAGACTTCGGCCTTCTTGACCTTGACGAGTCTGGCGCTGTCGGTGTCCCCCGGGACTACGGCTGCGACTCCGAGCCACTTGATTGAGCCGTCAGGCCACTTGGCGAGCGGCCACTGGTCGCTCGTGATGGCGCTGCCGTCCCCGCTCTGGAGCTGGAGGGCTGTTCTGGAGGTCACCTCCCCTTTCTTGAACGGAACTCCGAAGCTGACGGCGCGGTCAAGTTTCGGGGTGTGTCCGATCCAGTGGAGCGGAACTTCGCTGAACGGCTGCTCGATCACCTTGGTGTAGGAGAAGTTCCTGATTGCGGTGCGGGAGAGCGTGGTGCGGAATCCGAACCATCCTTCCGTATAAGGGTCGGCGTCGTTGTAGTCGAAGAGGAGCTTGCCGTCCATCCAGTACTGCACTCTGCCCCCGACGCTGACCAGCTTGATGTGGTACCAGCGGTTGGGCTGCAGGAGATGCTCCGCGTCCGTGTATTCCTTTATTATCTCCGGATCCGGCTCGCCGGTGTAGCGGCGGAAGCGGGTGGTGGTGTTGTGGTTGCCCCCGAAGCCGACATAGTAGAGCTTCATCTGGGCGCAGTTGGCGAACACCCCGCCCCGCTCTCCGCTGCGCTTGAAGACGTCCTTGGCCATAGGGTCGGTGGCCATCCAGAAGCAGTTGAGGTCGCTGAGGCGGTCTCCCTCCTTCTCGTCATAGACGACGGCGTCGTATTCGATGACGACATCCCCTTTCATCTTCTCCCTGTACCAGAGGGTGAGGCCTTTAGGGGAGACGATTTCGCAGGCCTCGTCCTTGAAGGCGATTTTGTAGTCGGGAGATTCCGATTCGACTTTCCAGAACTTCGTGAACTGTTTTTCATTG
>CAVGPE010000031.1:0-8079 GCA_963631065.1 Ruminococcus bicirculans (ex Wegman et al. 2014) | reverse complement strand
CCTTCATACTCTGGGGGCCTCCGGGGGTCGGCAAGACCACTCTGGCGAGAATCATATCCAACACCCTTGACAGGGAGTTCTACACCCTCTCGGCGGTCAGTTCCGGAGTCAAGGAAGTGCGGGAGGTGATAGATTCGGCGAAGTCGAAGTCCCTTTTCTCCGCCACGGCTCCGCCAATACTCTTCATCGACGAGATACACCGTTTCAACAAGGCGCAGCAGGACGCTCTGCTCGGAGCGGTCGAGGCCGGCACGGTGACGCTGATAGGGGCCACGACGGAAAATCCTTCATTTGAAGTCATCACTCCCCTTCTGTCCCGCTGCCAGGTCTTCGTTCTGAAGAGTCTGGATGCGGAGGACTTGAGGACGCTTCTGGACAGGGCCCTGAGGGAGGACGAACTCCTCGGGAAGAAGAATATCCGCATCGTGCAGACCGGCGCTCTCTTCCGCCACAGCGGAGGCGACGCGAGGAAGCTGCTCAACATACTCGAACTCGTGGTGGACTCCTTCGCGGGAAAGGAGGAGATAACGGTTGACGATGCCGCCGTGACGGCCTGTCTTCAGGACAATGTGGCCATCTACGACAAGGACGGGGAGATGCACTACGACATCATCTCCGCGTTCATCAAGAGCGTCCGCGGGTCCGACCCCAACGCCGCCGTCTACTGGATGGCGAGGATGCTCGACGGAGGGGAGGACCCCCTGTTCATCGCCAGGAGGCTCTGCATACTTGCCGCCGAAGACATCGGTCTCGCCAATCCCAACGCTCTGCTGCTCGCCGACGCGACTTTCAGAATCGTGCATAACATCGGGATGCCGGAGGCGCGTATCCCGCTGAGCGAATGTGCGATATATCTTGCCGGCTCACCCAAGAGCAATTCCGCCTACCTCGCCATCGACGCCGCGCTTGAGGCGGCCAGGAGCGACTCTCTCGCCGCCGTGCCGCTGTATCTCCGCAACGCTCCGACCAAGCTGATGTCCGAACTCGGATACTCCGACGGATATAAATATGCGCACGACTTCCCCGGTCACTTCGCGGATCAGGAATATATGCCGAAGGAATTTGTCGGGAAAGTCTTCTATCAGCCGCAGCCTAACCGTCACGAGGACAGTCTCAAGGATTACCTCCTGTCCTGCTGGCCGAAGTATTATTCGAAATAACCTCTTCTACGGGAGAGGAATCTTGAGCTTCTGTCCCGGGCGTATCCTGTCGCTCTTCAGGCCGTTCGCTGCCTTGATATTCTCGGCGCTCACGCCGGGATAGAGTTTCGCGATATTATATAGGGAATCTCCGGATTTGACCGTGTAAGTCCTTGAGGATGAGGTGGTCTTGCCGGTGCTTGAAGCGGCCTTTGTCCCGGAGGAGGAGCTGCTGCCGCCGCCCGCCGAGCCGTAGATGTACAGTATCTGCCCCGCCCGGATGTTGGAGGACTTGAGATTGTTCCACTTTTTAAGCTGGGCTACGCTCACCCCGTGGCGGGAGGCGATTCTGCCCAGATAGTCCCCGCTCTTGACGCGGTAGGCGATTCTCTGCTGTCCCTTGCGGGCGGAGTTCTGCACGTCTTTCAGCACCTTCTGGCTCAGCAGCGAGTCCGCCTTGAACCTGTAGAGCGAATCGCGGTCGGTCTCCACGAACGCGTTTGTCCAGGTGTACGGGAGTTTGAGGATATAGGTCCTGTTGTTGCCCGGGATGATGTCGTGGACATATTGCGGATTGAGGTTCTTGAGGGCTTCCATAGGCACTCCGACCACCTTGTTTATCTGCACGAAATGCAGGTTTCTGTGGATTTCGAAGGTGTCTGTCTGCGCCGGCATCCCCACATTCTGCGGCACTATCCCGTATTCCCGGTAATATGTCATCGCGTACATAGCCCCCACGAATGCCGGGACATAGCCCCTCGTCTCTCGCGGAAGGAAGGGATATATGCTCCAGAAATCCCTGCTGCCCCCGGCTCTGCGGATGGCTTTGGAGACATTGCCGGCTCCGCAGTTGTAGGAACTGATGGCCAGCGCCCAGTCACCGAAGATTCTGTACGCGTCGCGCAGGTAACGGGCGGCGGCATCCATAGCCTTCTCCACATCGAGCCTCTCATCGACGAAAGAGTTGATTTCCAGACCGTAGTTGCGTGCCGTGCCGTACATAAACTGCCACATTCCCCTCGCCCCGGCCCGCGAAGTGGCCACCGGATTGAGCATAGACTCGATTACGGCCATATATTTCAGCTCCAGCGGCAGGCCGTAGCGGCTGAGGACTTCCTCGAAGAGAGGAAAATAGTAGCCGCTCAGCCCCATCACACGTCCCATCCGGCTCGGCATCCTCTCGGAGTAGAGGATGATGTAGTTCTTGACGTTGTCGTTGAACGGGAGGGTGATGAAGGAGTTCATATCAGCGAGCCTTTCCATCATCTCCTTGTCGGAGATGTTGGACGAGAACTTCACGGAGTCCATATTGTATTCGCTTACGGTGTCGAACTCGCCGGAGAAGGAATTCTTGTACCAGAGATGCAGGAGGCTGTCGCTCACTTCGGCGGTGTATTCCATCTCCTGCTCGGCTTCAGACTCGTCGTTGCCCTCGATTACGGCCCTCAGCTCGCTGTCCTCCAGATACCTCCGCTCTTCGAGAGAGTCAACGAGAGCCTGGAGCGAATCCAGACTTGCCCGGAGCTGCGCGTTTTCGGCCTGCAGCGCCTTGCGTGTCGGCCTGTTGAAAAATTCCTGAAGGCCGCTCTGCGCCTGAACCGGAATGGCCAGCATCAATATCGCCGGCAGTATAGTCAATTTTCTCATCAGTTTCTAAAAATTCAGCCCGAGTTTCAACCCGAATGCCGGATGGAGGCCGCCTCCTGCCGAAGCGAACTGCATATCGGGCATCATCACGGTCGGCTCCATCCTCAGCGAGATGTCGTCGTCGACCTCGAAGTTGTGCATATAGGAGAACACGTTTGCGTCCATCACCTGCAGCAGGTAAAGTCCGGCGATGCACAGCAGGGCGTAGTCACGATAGCGCCGGTATATGTTTCTGTAGTACAGCGCCAGATTCGCGGAGACCGGACCGGTGTATTCCGATCCGAGTTCGGAGGCCTCCTTGTAGATGCTCCTGAAACGCTCGAAATTGCGGGAGTAGTCGGAGTAGCAGTGTACGCCGAAGCCCATAAGACCGAGGTAGAGCGGGAGTTTCCAGTATTCTCTGTTGTATATCTGTCCCAGTCCCGGCACGAGCAGCGAATACAGCGTAGCCTTGCCCGCGTGCGGGTAGTCCGCCGGACGGTAGCTTGTGACTCCGTCCATCAGCGTGGCCCAGTAGGCGAAGCCGGCGCCGGCAAAACACCATTTCGCCGCATCGTGGTTCCCCCTTGTGTTGAGATAAATCCCCGCGCCGAGGCCGCCCCCGACGGCGGAGTAGACTATGGGGAGTTTCCAGTAGTCCCTGTTGTAAATCTGGCAGCCGCCGACGAATACCGTGGAGCCGATGAACATAGTGCCTATCTTTATGTCCCGGCGGTGACGCAGCCCCCCGAAATACTCCTTGAAGGAGAAAAGCACGTCGGTCGTATCCACCGCCGAGGCCGGGTCATCGTTGTACTGCTGGGAGAAGGCTTCCTCCCGGAACTGTGCGGATGCCGCGACTCCGGAGAGGAGTATCCCCGCCGAGAGCGCAAGCAGTCTGAGATGTCCGCGCAGCCTCATCAGAACTGCTTCTCTTCCAATGCCTTCACGAAGGCCTTGACCTCATCGTCGGAGTTGAAGCGTATGGTCATCGTCCCCTTGCCGGAGGAGTTGCGCTTCATCGATATGCTGCTTGAGAAATATTTCCCGATATGCTCGAGCACCCGGTAGTAGGGGTCAGGAAGGTCCTGCTCCCTGACGCCGCCCGGTTTGTCGGACTTCGGATCGAGAGTAATCTTGCGGGTGAGGGATTCCAGTCCGCGCACGGACAGTCCGTCCCGGATGACCAGATCGCAGAGCTTCTCCTGCAGCTGAGGGTCGTCCACGCTCAGTATGGCCTTGGCGTGTCCAGCGCTGAGCAGCCCCACCTTGATGTCGTGCTGCACTTTTGCGGGAAGCTTCAGAAGGCGTATGGTGTTGGTGACGGTGGCGCGCTTCTTCCCCACCCTGTCGGCGAGCATATCCTGAGTGAGCGAACATTCGTCGATGAGCCTCTGGTAGCTGAGGGCGAGCTCGATGGGGTCGAGGTTCTCTCTCTGCACATTCTCCACAATCGCCATTTCGAGCATCCCCTGGTCGTTGGCGTCGCGGATATATGCCGGCACCGTGGTCATTCCCGCAAGTCTGCACGCCTTGTACCTGCGCTCTCCGCTGATTATCTGGTAGCGCCTGTCCGTGATGCGCCTCACGGTGATGGGCTGTATCAGTCCCAGCGTCCTGATGGAGGAGGCCAGCTCTTCGAGTGCCGTCTGGTCGAAGGACATTCGCGGCTGGAAGGGATTGGGTTCGATCATATCGACCGGAATCCTGAGGATGTCGGCGGTGTTCTCCTGCTGTCCGCGGGAGCCGACCACCTCCTTGTTTACGTAACCTACCGGTTTGCGGAGCTGATCCGCATTAGGCACCGCGTTCAGCAGCGCCCCCAGTCCTTTGCCGAGGCCTCTTGGTTCCTTGCTCATATCTGTTCTCCGTTATGCGCCATCACCTCCTTCGCGAGAGCGAGGTAGTTGTCGGACCCCTTGCACACCACGTCATAGAGTATGATAGGCTTGCCGTGCGACGGAGCTTCGCTGAGGCGTATGTTTCGCTGGATTATGGTTTTGAACACCAGTTCGCGGAAGTGTCCCCTGAGTTCCTCCAGCACCTGGCTGTGGACCTTGGTGCGGCCGTCGAACATCGTCACGACAAAGCCCTCTATTGAAAGCTCCGGGTTGAACCCGCCCTGCACCAGACGTATGGTCTGCAGGAGCTTGCCCAGACCTTCGAGCGCGAAGAATTCCGGCTGCACCGGAATCATCACCGAGTCCGCTGCGGTCAGGCAGTTGACGGTAATCAGCCCCAGAGAAGGGGAACAGTCGATGATGATATAGTCGTAACTGTCCCTGACGGGAGCGAGGACTGATTTCAGGACCGATTCCCTGTGGTCCACGTTGAGCAGTTCTATCTCCGCACCGACCAGATTGATATGGGAAGGAATCATATGAAGCCGCTCGATCTCCGTCTGTATCAGGGCGTCGGAGATGTCGATGCTGCCTATCATCACTTCGTACAGCGTGCGCTTCTCGTCATTGTCCGGAGAGAAGTTGAGTCCGGAAGTGGTGTTGGCCTGGGGGTCGGCGTCGATGATGAGGACACGCTTCTCAAGTACCGCGAGGGACGCGGCAAGATTGATGGCTGTCGTGGTTTTGCCTACTCCCCCCTTCTGGTTCGCTATTGCTATGACTTTTCCCATATATAAATGCAAAAGTAATAATTTATTCCTACATTTGCGGTATGTCCGGAACAAAAACCGAGTGTTATTTCATCGTGAATCCACGTGCCGGTTCAGGCAAGACGATGTGCAAATGGCTGCCTGCCGAGCGTAAACTGGAGCGTTTCGGCATCCCCTTCGTAACAGCTCTCACCGACCACAGGCGCCACGCCACGGCACTTGCCGCCGAGGCCGCCTCCAACGGCTACCGCAAGATATTCGCGGTGGGAGGTGACGGCTCCTTGCACGAGGTATTCAACGGGATATGCGGATGGTGTTCCGAACACGGGGTCTCCCCTGACAAGTTCACGATAGGCGTGGTCCCCATCGGGTCCGGCAACGACTGGATCAAGTCGTTCGGCGTGCCGAACGATGCGGACGAGGCCGTGGACCTGATATGCCGCGGCACCACCGTCCGGATGGACGTGATAAGGGTCAGCTGCTCCGGCGGCAAGGTCTCGTATATGGCCAATATAGGCGGAGTCGGCTTTGACTCTCACGTGTGCCGGCGGGTTAATTCGCAGAAGGAGAGCGGCAGGAGGGGCAAACTGATATATCTCGATGCCCTGCGATATACTGTGCTGAATCTCAAGTCGATAGATATCTGCCTCGTGGCGGATGGCACTGTGGTGTTTTCCGGACCCTGCTTCTCCGTAGCGTTCGGCAACGGCAGATATTCCGGCAGCGGGATGCGACAGGTGCCGCTTGCCCGGACCGATGACGGGCTGCTCGACTATGCCATAATACCTAAAATGCCCCTGAGCAGAATCGCCTGCGAGATGCCGCGCCTGTACAAGGGCAATCTGCACGAGTCCAAGGCCATCATCTGCGGGAAGTGCCGCGTGCTGCAGCTGATGCCTATGAGGGAGGATTCCGCCGACATCATCGAACTCGACGGGGAGATAGAGGGACGGCTGCCGATAACGATGGAGGTTACCGGGGAGAGCATCAACGCGGTTGCAGCTTTAAAATGACGATTCTGGCGAGGTAGGCTATGCCCCAGGCGAAGAGCGACCCGACGACAAATCCGGTCAGCACGTCACCGAGGAAGTGTTTGCCGGCGAATATGCGGCTTATGCCCACCAGCAGGGCCCAGGCTATGATGCAGCACATATAGGCCCTGTGGGTCTTCTTCCCCACCCTGCGGGCGTTGTTAAATCCGAGAATGGAGCATACCGCGAACCCTATGGCGTTGGCCGCGTGTGCCGAGTAGAATCCGTAGAAATTGCCCCTCCCCTCAAGAAGATGCAGTCCGCGTCCGGCTACGTAAGAATCCCAGCAGGGCCGGAGCCGTGCGAAGAACGCCTTGGTGAAGTTGGCGAACTGGTCGCAGACCACGATGGTGAGTATGCAGGCGGCAATCACGACGAGAGCCTTCTTCCAGCCGAGACGGATGAAGAGAAAAACCATCACAATCAGATATAGCGGATACCAGGCCTCCCTGTCGGAAAATACTGTCCATATCGCGTCGCTGAACGGACTGTGAAGTGAGTTGATGGCCAGAGTGGCCGTCCTGTCCGCGTTCTGCAGCGTCTCTATAAGCGTCAGTCTTGCAATGCTTTCCATAATTCGTCTTTGAGTTTGTCAAGTCCCTCTCCGGTGCTGGAGGAGATGAATGCATACGGTATCCCCTTCGGGAGCTGCTTTTTGAGCTGCGACTCTATCTCGGAGTCAATCAGGTCGCACTTGGTGACTGCGAGTATCCTGCGCTTGCTCAGAAGCTCCGGGTTGTACATCTTGAGTTCGTTGAGAAGGGTCTTATAGCCTGCGGCGATGTCGTCCTCTTCTACGCTTATCATAAAGAGCAGCACGGAGTTGCGCTCGATGTGGCGCAGGAATCGTATGCCTATGCCCCTTCCCTCGTGGGCTCCTTCGATGATGCCCGGGATGTCAGCCATCACGAACGAGCGCCCGTCACGGTATTTTACAATTCCCAGATTGGGTTCGAGCGTGGTGAAGGCATAGGATGCGATTTTCGGCTTGGCTGCGGTTATCGTGCTGAGCAGCGTGGATTTGCCGGCATTCGGGAACCCCACCAGCCCGACATCCGCAAGTAGTTTCAGTTCAAGTATATAGATACCCTCCTGCCCTTCCTCTCCGGGCTGCGCGAACCGGGGGGTCTGCATCGTGGCGGACTTGAAGTTGCTGTTGCCGAGTCCTCCCCTGCCGCCCTTGCAGAGTATGCGCTCCTCGCCGGGTTCCATCATCTCGAAGAGAATTTCCCCGCTTTCAGCATCTTTCGCCACCGTTCCTACCGGGACATCGAGCCAGATGTCTTCGCCGTTCCTGCCGCTGCGGTTGCCCGAGCCGCCCTTCTCCCCGTCTTCGGCCTTGATGTGCTTGCGGTATTTTAGATGGATGAGTGTCCAGAACTGCGGATTGGCCCTGAGGATGATGTGGCCTCCCCTGCCCCCGTCCCCGCCGTCGGGGCCGCCCTTCGGGATATATTTAGCCCTGTGCAGATGCACCGAACCCGCACCCCCGTGTCCCGATGCGCAGTATATCTTGACGTAGTCTATAAAGTTGCTGTCCGGCATAAGTTTATCTCTTGTCTTAAAAGTGTGTAAAGATAGTCATTATTTTAGGGAAGTTAGCTGCTGTCGCCTCTCCTATAATGTTCACCTTAGGGTTTGCTGAAATCAGCCTGTATATGTGCCTCCGGGC
>CAVGPE010000030.1:0-25166 GCA_963631065.1 Ruminococcus bicirculans (ex Wegman et al. 2014) | reverse complement strand
GGCTTGGTACTTCGCTTACTATGGCATTAGGTCAATCCAGATTGCCGAGTCCGGCATCTTGACGAACTACCTCAGCGCCGACAAGTATACCCCGATTAAGGAAGTTTCTTCAGCCTTCTCTGTCAAATATCTGGATGCGAAGGGTGACGCTATGTACAACGATGATGATAGTACCAACAGCAGCGTTGATATCCTTTGGAAGATTAATGGTTCTACGACTCCGGATTCTGATGCTGCTATCGCAGTTACCCTTGGCGCAGCGGATGATGAGGAGGGAACTCTTCAGAATGCCATCAAGAAGGCGTTCGGTACCCTTGTCTACAAGAACTCCGTACGTGTTCAGAAGGAATTCAACATCTATGTTCCTCTCGAAATCACCTATGCTTGGGGAACCGCTACGGTCACTGTCACCATCGCTGTGAAGCCGACCAATTAATCCCGACAATCCCTTCCCCTAAAAGGAAGAGAAGATAACACCAGGAGGTGCGCCCCGCGCGGGACGCACCTCTTTTTTAATGCACCCCCGCTGCCGGAAAAGTTGTATCTTTGCGTCTGATGGATGTAAGATTCGCTATAAAATACTGGACGGAGTGGGGAGACAGCCTCGTCCTTATTCTCGACGGCAGGAAATACCCTATGGAATGGGGCGACGGCGCGATGTGGCACGTGACCGTCAGGAACTGCAGCGCGGCCGCACTCAAAGACTACACCTACGCGGTGATGCGCGGCGGACTGATATGGCGCACCGAGTGGAAGCACCACAGCTCCAGGCTCGCCAAAATCATCGAGGACAGCTGGATAGACTGCCCGATAGAGGGCTGCCCGTTCCCCCGCGAACACCAGGCCGCCATCTTCGACCGTCCGGGATTCAGAGGCGCGGGTACGGCTGTGCCGGTATTCTCGCTCAGAAGCGACGAGGACTTCGGAGTCGGAGAATTCCGCGACCTGCACGCCCTGATCGACTGGGCGGCGGCCACCGGGCAGTGCATCATCCAGCTGCTGCCAGTCAATGACACCACCCGCAAGGGAGAATGGGAGGATTCCTACCCGTACAGCCCGGTGTCTTCGTTCGCCCTGCATCCTATGTATATGCACCTGCAGAGCCTCGGCATCAGGGAAAACGCCGAATTCAAGAGGCTTCAGCGCGAACTCAACTCCCTGCCGGAAATCGACTGGCCGAGAGTGTTCAAGGCCAAGATGAAATATATCCGCAAAGCCTTCGAGCAGCGCGGAGAGAAGGATATGCAGACCCCGGGCTTCAAGACCTTCGTCAAGGAAAACGAAGGCTGGCTCGACGAATACGCCAAGTTCTGCGCGATGCGGGACTCTCTGGAAGCCGACTACTACCGCTGGATGCAGTGGCATCTGGACAGGCAGTTCTACGCCGAGGCCAGGTATGCCCGCAGCAAGGGGGTCTCCCTAAAGGGCGACCTGCCAATAGGCGTAAGCGCGGACAGCGCGGAAGCCTACTGGCATCCGGAACTCTTCAACCTCGACTCCACAGCCGGAGCCCCGCCCGACTATTTCAGCCGGGACGGACAGAACTGGGGCTTCCCCACCTACAACTGGGAAGCTATGGCAAAGGACGACTACGCGTGGTGGAAATCCCGCCTGCGCAAGATGTCGCGCTACTTCGACGCCTTCCGCATAGACCATATCCTGGGATTTTTCCGCATATGGGAAATCCCCGCCGACTCTCGCAGCGGACTCTACGGACACTTCAACCCCGCTCTGCCGTATTCTCCGGAGGAGATTGCCGCCATGCAGCTTCCGCTTGACGGACTCTTCCACGAGGATCCCCGCCATCCGGGGATGTATCAGCCGCTCATCTGCCCCGACTCGCAGAATCTGCCGCAGTGGCAGCAGGAGCGGTTCGGCGCGCTGTACAACGACTTCTTCTTCCACCGCCACGAGGAGTTCTGGCGGCGCAACGCGGAGAAGAAGCTCCCCTCTCTGCTGGGGGCCACGGGGATGCTCGCCTGCGGCGAAGACCTCGGTATGGTGCCGGGATGCGTGCCGGGAGTGATGGAACACGAGAAGATACTCTCGCTCAAGATGCGCGGGATGCAGAACGAGGGAGAGTGGAACTATCTCAGCGTCTGCGCCACGTCCAGCCACGATATGGAGACGCTCCGTATGCAGTGCGACCACGACCCGCAGCCGTGGGAAGTGCGCAATATGCTCTGGGAATTCCTGTCCTCCCCGTCTATGCTCGCCATCTTCCCGATTCAGGACTGGCTTGCGCTCGACACCTCGCTCCGCCGCCCGAGAAGGGGTGAGGAGCGTATCAACCAGCCGGCGGATCCGCACCACCGCTGGAACTTCCGCCTTCACATCGCTCTCGACCGTCTGACGGAGGCGTCTTCGTTCAACGCCACCGTCTGCGGTCTGCTCAAGGACAGTTCGAGATATATAGTCCCTACTTCGCGATAGTCTCGCGCATATCGGTGTCCGCCTGGATATTCTTTATCCGGTAGTAGTCCATTATGCCGAGATTGCCCTTGCGGAAGGCTTCGGCCATAGCGAGAGGCACTTCGGATTCGGCCTCGATGACCTTGGCCCTGGCTTCCTGGGCCTTCGCCTTCATCTCCTGTTCGAGTGCCACGGCCATCGCCCTGCGCTCCTCGGCCCGTGCCTGCGCGATGTTCTTGTCGGCGTCGGCCTGATCCATCTGAAGCACGGCCCCGATGTTCTTGCCCACGTCGATGTCGGCTATGTCGATGGAGAGTATCTCGTATGCCGTCCCGGCGTCGAGGCCCTTGTTGAGCACCAGCTTCGAGATGCTGTCGGGGTTCTCCAGCACGGATTTGTGCGACTCGGAAGAACCGATGCTGCTGACTATTCCCTCGCCTACCCTCGCCAGCACGGTCTCCTCGCCGGCGCCGCCCACGAGCTGCTTGATGTTGGCCCTCACGGTGACGCGGGCCTTGGCGATGAGCTGGATGCCGTCCTTGGCCACGGCAGTCACCGGAGGAGTGTTGATGACCTTCGGATTGACCGACATCTGCACGGCCTCAAGCACGTCGCGCCCGGCAAGGTCTATGGCCGAAGCCATCTTGAAGTCGAGCGTAATATTGGCCTTGTTGGCGGAGATGAGGGCCATCACGACCTTGGGCACGTTGCCCTTGGCCAGATAGTGCGCCTCGAGTTCGTTGGCCTTAAGGCTGAGGCCGGCCTTGGTGCCGGTGATCATCGCCATCACGATGGTGTGCGGGCTTACGCCTCTCCAGCGCATCAGCACGAGCTGAAGCAGGGACACGTGTACTCCGGAAAGCACGGCCTGAAACCACAGCGCCACCGGAAAGAACCACAGCAGGATGATGAGCGCCACGACTATTATCGCGGCAAGGAGAATAGGATCCATTTCTATTTTTCGATTATTGGTTTGACCGTTACCTGATTGTCCTCGACGGAGACGACTTCGAGAGGGGTGCCTGCGTCGAGCAGGGAGTTGTCGTATGACTTGACCTCGCAGGACACTTCCCCGAATCTGCCCGTCCCCATAGGGGCGAGACGGGTCTGTGCTACGCCCCTGTCGCCGGCGCGGAGCTTTTCGGATTCCCCGTTGACTTTGGAGGTGACTTCCGTCCTGAGTTCGAAGCGTTTCCAGGTCTTCGTGCGGAGGACGGTCGCGATGGACACCACCAGCAGCACGAGCACCAGAACCGTTACGGCCCAGCCGGCCTCGGGACTGATGTATTCAAATGAGTACCAACACGCTGCGCCAAGGGATAAAAGGCTGAGTATCCCTCCTATGCCGACACCCGGCACAAGGAGCAGCTCGACGAGCATAAAGAGTATGCCCGCGATGACAAGACCTGTTGTAATCCACCACATAGCTTGAGTTTTCGTTGTTTTGCAAAGATACAAAAAGCTGGCACAAAGTTTCTTTCTTTCGGGAAAAATACTAACTTTGCGGACTATTTGGGATAATTATTTTAAAACCTATATTTTATGCAAAGCAAAGGTGCTATCAGATTTGTGGCCATCTGCCTCATTCTCGCCTGCCTTTGGCAGCTCTCCTTCACTCTTGTGACAAACATCTGCACAAGGAAGGCGGACGCTGCCGCGGAAAAGGCCGTCGAGAACATTCAGAAGACGGCCGCATTCGCCGAAATTCCGGAAGGGGACAGGGCATATTACCTCGACTCCATCAGGAAAATCGAAGCCCGTCGCTACACGGACTCCATCTCCACGGAGAAAATCTATTTCGGCTACACGTTCAAGGGTGTACAGAATCAGGAAATCAATCTCGGACTTGACCTCAAGGGAGGTATGAACGTGATGCTGCAGGTGCAGCTCGAAGACCTCGTGAAGGCTCTTTCCGGCAACAATACCTCTCCGGAGTTCCTCAAGGCCGTCTCCCTCGCCAAGGAGCGCAGCGTCAACTCCCAGTCTGACTTCATCACCCTCTTCGCCGAGGCGTGGAAGGAAGTCGGCGGAGGCAAAAGGCTTTCGCACATCTTCGGCACCGTCGATATGGGCAGCAGAATCACGAGCAGTTCCACCGACGATCAGGTCATCGGCGTCATCCGTGAAGAGTCCGAGAGCGCTATCGCCAACTCGTTCAACGTGCTCCGCAACCGTATCGACCGCTTCGGCGTGACCCAGCCTTCCATCCAGAAGCTCGGCAACACCGGACGCATCCTCGTCGAACTTCCGGGCGTGAAGGAGCCTGAGCGCGTGCGCAAGCTGCTCCAGGGCACCGCATCCCTCGAATTCTGGACAACCTACACCAATCAGGAGATAAGCCCTTATCTTGAGGAGGCCAACGCCCTCCTCGCGCAGATTATCTCCGAAGAGGAGCCTGAGGCTCCCGCAGCGAAGGAAACCGCTGAAGCGGACGACCTCGTGGCCCAGGAGATCAAGGCTCAGGGAGGTGAGACCGACGAAGCCGATCTGGCCGCCTACAGGAAGGCCAACCCTCTCTTCGCAGTGCTGTCCCCTTCGCAGTTCCGCGACAACGCCTGCATCGGACTTGCGGCTGCGGCGGATACCGCTCTCGTGAACAAGTATCTCAATATGCCTGAAGTCGAGGCCCTCTTCCCGGCCGAGTTCCGCCCGATGTGGTCAGTGAAGCCGACTTCGTATATCAAGAACAGCAATATCTACGAGCTTGTGGCCATCAAGGCCTCTTCCCGTGACGGCAAGGCTCCGCTTGACGGAGGTGTCGTCACCAACGCCCGCGTGGACTACGACGACCGCCGCGGAGGCGAGCCGGGCGTGTCTATGACGATGAACGCCGTCGGAGCCAACACCTGGGCCCGTCTGACCAAGGACAATATCGGCCGCCAGGTGGCCATCGTGCTGGACGGCACCGTATATTCTTATCCTACCGTGCAGACGGAGATTACCGGAGGCCAGTCATCCATCACCGGAAACTTCTCCATCGAGGAGGCTACCGACCTTGCCAACGTGCTCAACTCCGGTAAGCTTCCCGCCCCTGCCACCATCGTTCAGGAGCAGGTCGTAGGCCCGTCCCTCGGTGCGGAGTCCATCCGTTCCGGTTTCGTGTCTTTCGTGATTGCGTTCTGTCTCGTGCTCCTCTATATGATATTCTTCTACAAGGGGGCCGGACTTGCCGCCGATGTCGCGCTGCTCACCAACGTGGTGCTTCTCTTCGGTACGCTTTCCGCTTTCGGAGCAGTGCTCACGCTGCCGGGTATCGCCGGTCTCGTGCTTACTATGGGTATGGCGGTGGACGCCAACGTAATCATATATGAGCGCATCAAGGAGGAACTCAAGGCCGGCAAGGGTCTGGGCAAGGCCATTCAGGACGGTTATTCCAACGCCTACTCCGCCATCATCGACGGCCAGGTGACCACGCTCCTCACCGGTATCGTGCTCTTCTTCTTCGGTTCCGGTCCTATCAAGGGCTTCGCCACCACTCTTATCATAGGTATCATCACTTCAGTGCTGACCTCCATCTTCATCACCCGTCTCATCTTCGATGACCGCGTGAACAAGGGCAAGAGCATCACTTTCGAGACGAAGATTACAAAGAACTTCCTCAAGAACACGAGAATCAACTTCCTCTCCGGCAAGAAGTGGTCTTACCTCATCTCCGGAATCGTCATCCTCATCTCCATAGGCTCCATCTGCTTCAAGGGCTTCACCTACGGTGTTGACTTCACAGGAGGCCGTACTTATGTGGTACGCTTCGACAAGCCTGTGACGGCGGAGGACGTGCGCCAGGCCACCAACAGGGTGTTCGAGGCCGCTGCGGCAGCCGACGACAAGGTCAGCGGAGCTTCAGTCGAAGTCAAGCAGTTCGGCGGCGACAGCCAGATGAAGATAACCACCTCCTACAAGTTCGAGGACGAGTCTTCCGCTGTCGATACGGAGATCGAAGGAATGCTCTACGAGTCCCTCAGGGGCCTGTATGAGAACGACCTCACCCTCGCGGAGTTCACCTCCACGCTTGAGAATCCTAACGGTATCATCTCTTCCGACAAGGTGGGGGCTTCCATCGCCAACGACATCAAGCGCAACGCCATCATCTCCATCATTCTCGCCCTGCTCGTGATATTCACCTATATCGCGGTGCGCTTCAAGGGCTGGACCTGGGGTCTGGGCGGCGTGGTTTCGCTTGCCCACACGGCCATCATCGTCATCGGATTCTTCTCGCTGTTCAGCGGAATACTTCCGTTCAACCTCGATGTTGACCAGACCTTCATCGCGGCCATCCTGACCATCATCGGTTACGCCATCAACGATACCGTCGTCATATTCGACCGTATCCGCGAGAATCTCGGCCTGCATCCTAACGAGGACTTCCGCGTGACGGCCAACAAGTCGCTCAACGCGACCCTCACCCGTACCGTCAACACCTCCGTGTCAACCCTCCTCCCTATGCTTGCCATCGCAATCTTCGGCGGAGAGTCCATCAGGGGTCTCTCGGTCGCTCTCTGCCTCGGTATCTGCATCGGAACCTACGCGTCAATTATGATTGCGACCCCGATTATGTACGATTCCACTATGCGCTCGCGCAGGAAGGCCGCAGAGAAGAGCGCCGCTCTGAAGAAGAAATAATTTTTCCTCTCAATAAGAACGCCCGGCCCGTCAAAAGGCCGGGTGTTTTTGTTATCTTTGCGCTATGTCTTTCGTACACCTTCACGTCCACACCCAGTACTCCATCCTCGACGGGATGAGCAATATCGAGAAACTGTTCCTCCGGGCCGAAGAACTCGGTATGCCGGGCCTCGCCATCACGGACCACGGCAATATGTACGGAGTGAAGGACTTCAAGGACGTGGCGGCGAAACATCCTTCCGTCAAGCCGATAATAGGCTGCGAAATCTATGTCACGCAGCACTACGACCACCGTCTCAAGGATAACGCGCACAGAAAATACTATCACCTCATCCTGCTTGCCAAAAATTATGCGGGATACTGCAACCTGATGAAAATCGTCTCCACGGGACATATCGAGGGTATGTACTACGACAAGCCCCGCGTGAGCCACGAGGTGGTGGAGAAATATAGTGACGGTCTCATCTGCTGCTCGGCCTGTATGGCCGGGGAGATACCGCGAGGCATCCTTGCGGGGGATACTGAGGGGGTGGACAAGGCCATAGAGTGGCACAAGAGGGTCTTCGGCGAAGACTATTATCTCGAAGTGATGCTCCACCGGACAGAGGTCCCGGGCCTGTCAACGGACCTCTACGAGAGCCAGAAGGAGTATTGCGCGGCCATATTCTCTCTCGCCGCGAAGCACGATGTGAAGGTGGTGGCGACCAACGACGTGCATTTCGTGCGCAGGGAGGACGGTCCGGCCCACGACAGGCTGATATGCCTGACTACCAACTCCGAAATCGACGACCCGAAGAGGCTGCGCTACACCCAGCAGGAGTTTCTCAAGAGCGAAGAGGAGATGGCCGCCCTCTTCCCGAATCACCCGGAAGCCCTCTCCAATACTCTGGAAGTGCTGGACAAGGTGGAGGACTATGCCATCGACAGGGGCCACGTCCTGCCCAAGTTCCAGATAGAGCAGGGATTCCTCGACAATATCGGATTCTATCTCGACAAATACGCCGACATCATCGAAAACGGCAGATACGAAATCTCCAGAGACCACGACGGCAACGTCACCGGCAAGACGGACAGAGGCGAGGAATTCTGCCATTCCGTGGCCTATCTGTGCCACCTCACCTACGAGGGCGCGCGCGAGCGCTACGGTGACGTTCTCTCCGAGGAGCAGAGCGACCGCATCCACTTCGAGCTGATGACCATCTCCTATATGGGATTCCCGGACTACTTCCTCATCGTCCAAGACTTCATCAACTGGGGCCGCCGCAACGGAGTGTCGGTCGGGCCGGGAAGAGGTTCCGCCGCAGGTTCGTGCGTGGCGTACTGCCTGCATATCACCAATCTCGACCCCATACGCTACGACCTGCTCTTCGAGCGTTTCCTCAACCCGGAGCGCATCTCTATGCCTGATATCGACGTGGACTTCGACGACGAGGGCCGCTACCGGGTGATACAGTATGTGCAGGAGCATTACGGGGCGGACCACATCTCGCACGTCATCACCTTCGGCACGATGGCGGCAAAGCTCGCCGTCAAGGATGTGGCGCGCATCTCCAAACTCTCGATACCGGAGTCCAACCGCCTGACGAAGATGATACCAGACAGACCGTTTGTCGTCAAGGTAAATGGGGAGGAGAAGGAATGTAAGCCGACTCTGGCCAACAGTGTCAAGTACATAAAGGAGATGAAAAACGAATACGAGAACGGAGACCCCCTGATAAGGGAAGTTCTCGAATATGCCCTTCAGCTCGAAGGCTGCATCCGCCAGACGGGCATCCACGCCTGCGCGATGATTATCGGACGCGGCAACCTGACCGACTATATCCCCATCACCACGGGAGTGGACAAGGCCACGGGGCAGAAGGTCTGGGTCAGCCAGTACGAAGGCACCAAGATTGAGGACGTGGGAATGCTCAAGATGGACTTCCTCGGACTCAAGACCCTCTCCATCATAGACCGCTGCCTCGCTCTCGTGAAGAAGCGCTTCGGGGTGGAGATAGACATAGAGAAGATTCCGATAGACGACCCGGCCGTGTTCGACCTCTACTCGCGGGGCGACACCAAGAGCATCTTCCAGTTTGAATCCGGAGGGATGAAGGAATGGCTGATCAAGCTGCATCCGGAGCGTTTTGAAGACCTCATAGCGATGAACGCCCTCTACCGTCCGGGGCCTATGGACTATATTCCGGACTTCGTCGCCGGCAAGAACGACCCGAGCAAAATCAAGTACGACCTGCCGGATATGGAGGAATACCTCAAGGAGACCTACGGAGTCACGGTCTATCAGGAGCAGGTGATGCGTCTGTCGCAGAAGCTGGCCGGATTCTCCAAGGGCAAGGCCGACAAGCTCCGCAAGGCGATGGGCAAGAAGAAGAAGGACGTGCTGGATTCCCTGAAGGAGTCCTTTATGAAGGGTGCGCTCGCCAACGGCTATCCTCAGGAGACCCTCGAAAAGATATGGAAGGACTGGGAGGCCTTCGCCAAATACGCCTTCAACAAGTCCCACGCGACCTGCTATGCCTGGGTAAGCTATCAGACCGCCTGGCTCAAGGCCCACTACCCGTCGGAGTTCCAGGCGTCCAACCTCACCCAGAACACCGCCAATATGGAGGAGATGAAGGACATAATGGCGGACTGCCGGAAAAACGGCATCAGGGTGCTGAGCCCCGACGTCAACGAGTCCGAGTCACAGTTCTCCGTCAACGGACAGGGCGACGTGCGCTTCGGTCTGAGCGGGCTCAAGGGCTTCGGGGACAATATGGTGGAGAGCATCATAAAGGAAAGGGAGAGCGGGGGCAAGTTCTCGGATCTCTATGATTTCGTGGAGCGCCTGTCCGCCATTCTCAACCGGAGGGCTCTCGAAACTCTCGTCTATTCCGGTGTGCTGGACTCGTTCGGACTCAGGCGGACGCAGTATTTCCTGCCTTGCAAGAACGGGGAGCTCTTCATCGACGAACTCGCCAGATACGCCACTCTCTACCGCAACGACGAGATGGACAGCGCGTCCTCCCTGTTCGGGGACGTGGATGAGCTGAAGCCGGTAAGGCCGGAAGCTCCGGTGTTCGTCGGGGAGGAGGACACTCTCGCCCTTCTGCAGAAGGAGAAGGAATTCGTGGGGATGTATCTGTCCTCGCATCCGCTCGACCGCTACGGCTTTGAAATCGAAAATTTCACAAGCTGCCCGCTCTCGTCCCTCAATAAGGCCATCGAAGAGCAGGAGGCCAAAAAGAAGGCCTGCAAGGCCTGCGTTGCTGGGATAGTGACGGATATAAAGAACATCACCACCAAAAGCGGCTCTCCGGGAATCAAAGTCACGATGGAGGATTTCGACGGCAATTACGAATTCGCCCTCTTCGGCAAGGAGTATCAGGAGTTCCTGCCGTTTATGCAGCTGCACGCCCAGGTATTCATCGAAGGGGAGATTGCCGAAAAGTACTTCCTCAAACCGGAGGAGAAGGCCGCCGGCAAGACTTCTCCTTATGCGTTTAAGTTCAAGAAGATGTCTCTGCTCGGCAATGTCTCGGAGGCTCTGGTGTCGGAGTTCGCCATCAACCTTGACTCCTCGCAGCTCGATCCGGAATTCCGCAAGAGTCTCGTCAAGCTGCTGAAGGACTCCAAGGGCAAGATTCCTCTCACCGTCAACCTCAGCGATGCCTCAAGCGGCTACAGGATAAGTTTCCGCTCTAAGAAGTTTTCCGTCGAAGCGTGCCGCGCCCTGACGGACAGGCTCAGCCGGCTGCACGTCAGCTACAGCTTCAGCAGAAGACCCTGCCTGTAGCTGTCCCCTATCGGGACCGTCTTGCCGTTGTCCATCTCTATGACTCCGCGGCTCACCTCCCAGATATGGGCGAGATTGACGATATATGAGCGGTGTACCCGGACGAAACGGGTTTCCGGCAGCTTCTCCAGCAGTTTCGCCATACTCAGAAGCACAAGTTTCGGGGCCGTCTCGCCGCTGACGTAGATTTTGAGATATTCGCTCATACTCTCCACATAGACGATGTCGGAGATGTTGACCTTGATTATCTTGTAGTCCGCCTTGAAGAATATGTAGTCTTCCTGCGGACTCTCGGTCCGGCCTCTGGAAGCCTCCATCAGTTCGAATCTCTCCTTGAGTTTCTCCGCCGAGGCCACGAATTCGCTCAGGCTGAACGGCTTGAGAAGATAGTCCACGGCATCCACCCTGAATCCGTCCACCGCATACTCGGAATACGCGGTAGTGAACACCGTCAGCGGCCTGTGGCGCAGCAGACGCACGAAATCCAGCCCGGAGAGGTCCGGCATATTGATGTCCAGAAACATAGCGTCCACCTCGCTCCCGTCCAGAATCCTGCTCGCCTCAAGCGCGCTGCCGCAAGCCCCGGCAAGTTCCAGAAACGGTACTTTGGATATGTATATTTCGAGCTGCTTGAGAGCCAGCGGCTCGTCGTCCACGGCAATTACCCTGATCATCGCGTCACTCTGTCATTTCGGCCCGCGCAGGCAGCACGAGCAACAGTTCATATGTGTCTTCTCTCTCATCTATATGGAGTATGTATTCCTCCCCGTACAGGAGGTCGAGGCGCTTGCGGATATTCTCAAGCCCTATTCCGCTCTCTTCCCCGCGGCCCTTCCGCCTTTCCGGAGGAAGGCTGTTGACGCAGCGGAATATCAGTTTCCCGTTCTCTATCACGGCGCTGATGCGGACAAAGCTCCCCGTCCTGCCGAGAACTCCGTGCTTGAAGGCGTTCTCGACTATCGTCGCCATTATCATAGGCGGCACTTCCGCGTCGGCCCCGTTCTCCGGGAAGTCAAGACCTATGCTGATGTCGTCTTTATACCTGAGCCGCATAAGGGCGAGATAGTGCTTCAGGAATTCTTCCTCCTTCGTCAGGGGGACGGTCGGGCTGTTGTTGTCGTAAAGCACGCTGCGCATCATGCGGGAGAGTTCCACGATGCTGTCCTTGGCCTTGTCCGGGTCGATATCCACAAGGGCGTGGATATTGTTGAGCGTGTTCATAAAGAAGTGCGGATTTATCTGATACCTCAGATAATCAAGCCGGTAGCGGAGATTTTCCTTCTCCAGGGCCTCGGCCCTCCGCTCGTCGCGGAGAGAGCGCAGATAGAACTTCGCGCCGAGATTGACTCCCAGCATCAGCAGGGCGACCACTATCTTGAGGTATCCGGGCCGCACGGGCTTGCCCTCCGGGACGGTCGGCGAATGCGGGGGCATCCCCTCCTGAATATGCGCATCCGGCGGCGGAGGAGGCATCTTCCCTATCTGCACCCGAGGCTCCGGAGGATGTGTCCCGGAGCTTACCGTCCCGTCAAAGAACATTATGTATGCGGAGAAAAGCCCTATTGCAAGGAGCACGAGAAGCGAGTACGGCAGAGGCCTGTTCTTCTCCGTCAGCAGCGGAGCTATCAGGTAGTTGTGTACGAGAAACAGGACGAGGAACGGGACGGTCGAAAGCCACAGCTGCCAGATGTCCCTGAACTCGAATTTCAGAGTCGGCTCGGAGAGCAGCTGAAGCAGGGCCACCACCGCCTCGACGATGAACACTCCCGCCCATATCAGCGGCACGAGCCGGCTTTCGAGCTTGATATTCTTCCTGATGCGCGTTATCATTTCTTCCGCAAAATTACTATCTTATTTTCAAGCCTCCGCTCCTTTTCGTTGAGAAAATCCGCCCGTTCACTGAAAAAACGGACACAATCCGCCGTTTTCGGCGAATATTGCGGCTGAAATCTTAAACGAATCTTAAACGACGAGTATTATGAAAAGAAGGTTTATCGTGTTATTGACCGTTCTGCCGCTGCTCGGAAGCTGCATCTACGGCCAGATTGACATTGACGAGGATTCCTCTTCCGGCACAGATACGGACACGGAGTCCGTCAGCATCGAGGACGAGGACGACGACATCGCGAACACCACCGCCGACAGAGTCATCAATATCACGTTCTCTGACGCAGACGGAGCCTCAGTCAGCGGAGACGATACGGGCATAGTCTCCGTCAGCGGCAACGATGTGACCGCCAACAACGGCGGCGACGAGGTCATCAGATATAATCTCTCGGGCAGCACCGCAGACGGATTTTTCAAGCTCTACAGCAGCGTGAAGCAGATTATCTCTCTCAACGGGGTCAGCATCACGAACCCTTCCGGGGCGGCAGTCAACAATCAGAGCCACAAGCGCACCTTCGTCGTGGTCAGCGGCAGCAGCAGCCTTAAGGACGGAGCGACGGACTCTGACGGGGACTACCCCGACGAAGACGGCGACGAGGATATGAAGGCCGCTTTCTTCAGCGAGGGACAGCTCATATTCAGCGGGGACGGCAGCCTGACGGTCACAGCCAGGGGCAAGTCCGGAATCACGAGCGATGACTATCTCCGCTTCACCGACGGCCCTTCATTCGAGATAAGCTCCTCCGCAGGACACGGACTCAGGGCAGGCGACGCGGTCATCGTCACGGGCGGCACTATCGGCATATCCGTCTCCGGAACGGGCAAGAAGGGCATCTCCACTGACGGATTCGCCTATTTCGGCGGAGGCAAGGTCACTATAGTCACGAGCGGAAGCGCGGGGACAGTTGACGGCGAACTCAGCGGAGTGGCCGGAATCCGCGCCGACGAACTCTTCACTATCACGGGCGGCACTGTCAGCATCACCTCCACGGGCAAGGGGGCCAAGGGCATCAGCAGCGACGGGGACGGCAAGTTCGAAGGCGGCACTGTCACCATAGTCACGAGCGGGGCCAACTACGGCAGCTCCTCCGGCGGCAACGGCTGGCCGGGCGGAGGAAGCAGTTCTTCCTCGTCCTCCAAGTCCTCAAAGGGAATAAAGTTCGACGGCGACCTGTATTTCAGCGGCGCGGACGTGACGGTGAAGAGCAGCTCCCACGAGGGCATCGAAGCCAAGGGCAAAATCAGCATCACCGCCGGCTCGGTAAGCAGTACGTCATCTGACGACGCCATCAATTCCGGCTCAGATATGACCATTAGCGGCGGCTCCGTCTATGCGCTCTCCACCGGCAACGACGGACTGGACGCCAACGGCAATCTCTACATCAGCGGCGGAGTGGTCTATGCCGTGGGCAGCGGCTCGCCGGAAGTGGCGGTCGACGCGAACACGGAGGGAGGCTACAAGTTCTACCTCAGCGGCGGCGTTCTGATAGCCGTCGGCGGGATAGAATCCGGCTCCAGCCTCAGCCAGGCGGTGCTTTCTGCCGGAAGCTGGACAAAATCAAGCTGTTACGCCCTCTATGACGGAACGACGCAGCTCTTCGCGTTCAAGGCCCCTGCAAGCGGCGGAAGCGGCGTCGTACTCTCTTCCCCGGAGCTGAAAAGCGGCAGCAGCTACACCTTCAAATCCGGTGTCAGCCTCTCCGGAGGCACGGCATACTTTGACTCCGTATTCTTCGATGCGGAGGTCAGCGGAGGCAGCTCCACAAGCCTGACCGCAAGCTACCAGAGCGGCAGCACCGGCGGCAATGGCGGCGGCAATCCCGGCCCTGGAAGATAAAAACCCATACTGAAAATGAAACGGATAATATTGATACTGAGCATTCTTCTTCTCGCTCAGAGCATACAGGCGCAGGAGGCCAAGTCCCAGGACAAGAGCGGCCTTGTCGTCAAGGAGTGGAACACCGATGTCGGCTCGGAGCAGAAGAGGCTGGACCGGGTGACGACATACAACTCCCTGGGACGCAAGCACGAGGAGATAGAATACGGAAAGGACGGACAGAAGTGGCGCAAGCGCTACGAGTATGACGGCGGGGGAAAGCTGCTCAGGGTTCTCGTCTATGGTCACAACGACAAGCTGGACAACATCCGCAAGTTCGAGTTCGACGAGCTTGGAAGGAAGAAGACGGAATATGTCTATGACTCAAAGGGAAAGCTCCGCCGCATCAAGTATTATGAATACGGCCGCCGCGATGATTGACGAGACCGTCACAAGCGGATTCTCCCCCATACTGCTGGAAGAGATGGAGTCCATACGCCTGATGAACAGGACGGACACCAAATATCTTACCGACGGTCTGAAACTCAAGGATATCCTGTCCGACGCCTGCAGATGCGGCTATCGCATTCTGGAGACTGACGGCCACAGGCTCAACTCCTATGACAGCCTCTACTTCGACACGGAGGGACTGAAGATGTTCATCGACCATCGCAACTGCCACCTTGTCCGGGAGAAGGTCAGGACGAGAAGCTATCTCAGCTCCGGCATCACCTTCCTTGAAGTGAAGCGCAAGAACAACCACGGAAGAACCCGCAAAAAGCGTATGGAGATACCGTCGAGGCTGTTTTCCGACTTCGGCGAATCCGCCTCCGCCTGCAGCTGGCTCGCCTGCCATTCGGACTTCGCTCCGGGGCGTCTCTCCCCTTCCGTGGAGACCGTCTTCCGGCGGATGACCCTCGTGAATCCGGAGAAGAGCGAAAGGCTCACCATCGACACGGATATCCGCTTCACGAATCACAGGACCGGTCTCCGGTCCGGCCTGGGGGAAGCCGTCATCATCGAGCTGAAACAGGACGGGAGGGCCCTCAGCCGGATGAAGAGCATACTCTCCGCCCACCGGGTCAAGCCGATGAAGATAAGCAAATACTGCATAGGCGTCACCCTGACCGACCCGGACGCGAGAGCCGGCAGGTTCAGACAGAAAGCAAGAATAATAGAGAAAATCAATAAAAAGCTGTATCTTTCAAAATCTTTTACCTGCAATGTTGTACACTGACTACGGCGGAGCTCCTCTGGACGAGAGCGAACTCCTTGACATCCAATCGGCCATCGACCCCGTAATGACCACGACCCAGAATCTTGCCGAGCTGGCCATCAGGTTTTCCCTGAACCTGCTCGTATGCTGGGTCATCGTCAGGTTCTTCTATTTCCGGAAGAGCCGCCGCAGAGATTACTTCTTCACCTTCATCTGCTTCTCCTCCGCTATGCTTCTCCTCCTGTATATGATGGGGAACGTGGAGGTGGGAGTGGGGCTGACTCTCGGTATGTTCGCCATTTTCGGCGTCATACGCTACCGGACTGAAACCGTGCCGATACGGGAGATGACCTATCTTTTCGTGATTATCGCCATTGCGGCCGTCAACGGACTCGCCCCTCTGTACAGGCTGAGCGGGACTCTTGACGGCAACCCGCATTATCTCCTCTCATATGGGGACATCGCCATCACGGTCCTTACCAATCTTCTTGCCGTCGGACTCATCTGGATTCTCGAGAGCAGCAGCACGCTCAAGCACAGCGCCACCAAGATAATACTGTACGACCGCATAGAACTCATCGTGCCGGAGAGACGCGAGGAGCTTTTCGCGGACATCGACAAGCGCTGCGGCATCAAGGCCGACAGAATCGAAATCGGAAACATCGACTTCCTCAAGGATTCGGCCTTCATCAAAGTATATTACACGCCTGACGCGGAGGAAATCTCCACCATCAGCTCCATTACCCGTTACAAACAATTCACAGAACAACAGGAATTATAATGAGACATCGTTACCTTATCGCCGCCCTGATGCTGATGCTGCTTCTGCCTCTTGCGGCATCGTCACAGGACACTTCCATACGCACCAGAAGCAGTCTGGAGGCCGACTGGAAAATCAGAAAGGGTCTGCATCTCAATGCGGAATACGAACTTCGCACCTCCGACGGCCTGTCGGGTGTCGAGAGGCATCAGCTCTCCCTCGGGCTGTCCTACAAGCTGAACAGGCATTTCACGGCTGGGGCGGGATACTCCTATCTCGGACACTACGGCTCGGACGGAAGCCTCAAGCCGCGACACCGTCTGACAGCCGAGATGAGCTACAGGCTGGATGCCGGAGAGTGGAGATTTTCCGTCAAGGAAATCCTTCAGCTGACGCACCGCGCCTATGACTTCAACCGCTTCCAGCAGACCCCCAACGCCCTCGAACTGAAGTCCAGAGCGAAGCTGAGCTACAGGGGTCTTGAGAGGATAGAACCCTACGCCTATCTGGAGATTCGCAATATCTTCAACGGCCCGAGCTGCTCCGCAATCTACAGCAGCTACTCCGGAGAATACACCAACTACGAATTCCTCGGATATAAAAATGTCTATATCAATCGCTTGAGAGGCGCCCTCGGAGCCGAGTGGAAACTCAGCAAACAGCATTCGCTCGATTTCCACGCCCTCTTTGACCGCAGTCACGACAGGGAAATCGACACCAACAAGTCCGGCACGAAACTCAAATCCATCTCTTGGGACAACTCCAACTGCGTCTCCCTCTGTATAGGATACAAGTTCTCGTTCTGAGGCTTTCGGACTCTGAATCCGTCACCACCCCTGCGCCGAGACGGGATGTTCCAGTCCGTCGGGGGTTACAAGCACGGCTCCGACATCCTTACGGGCAAGATGTCCGATGATGTCGAAGCTGTTGAATTCCTTGCGGAACTCCTCATAACGGCTTATCGGGACTGCGAACAGCAGACGGAAGTCGTCTCCCCCGTTCATCGCGGCGGAGACGGGGTCTATGTCCAGTTCCTTGCCGAGAGCGAAGCTGTTGCCCTCGAAAGGTATCTTGTCGGCATATATCTTGACTCCCAGACCGCTGTCTCGTGACAGCCTCAGGACGGCGTCGGAGAGTCCCCGGGAGACGAAATACGAATATGACGGCACAATCCCCGTCCCCTCCGCCGCAGAGACGGTGTCCGGGGAGAGTTCCGGCTTCAGATATGCGGCAAGCAGCATCTTGTATTTCTCAAGTTCGGCGATGCGGCGTTCCAGAGCCTGCTGTCCGAGATATGCTGCGCCGAGACTCCCGGACACGCATATAAGGTCCTTGCTCTGTGCAGCGGGCCGCTTCTTTGCTATGCCTTCGGCGATGTATCCCGCAGCATTGATGCTGACGGCGAGTCCGTTGCGCGACGGCACAAGGTCAAGGCCGAGGCCCTTGTAGCCCTGCTCTTTCGCGGCCAGCACAACTCCTCCCCAGAACTCGCTTATCTGCTCGAAGTCGAGCTTGGCGGATACTCCGAGGGTCACGGAAAGGGTCTGCGGATGCGCGAGAGCGGCATACAGCTCGCCCGTGACGGCAAGCGCGCACTTGTACCCGAGATGCTTCAGCGGGAAATATACCAGATTGAAGTCCGTCCCTTCCAGCAACAGGCGGGAAGCCGAGACGGGTGTCCCCCCGTCTTCGGGCGTGAAACGCAGCGGCTCTCCGAAAGGAGCGTAACCGCTGCCTTCGAAGAGCTGCCGTATGGCCTCCACTCTGCCGAGAGAAGAGAATGTCCGCGCCGCCATCAGAGGTTTCTCAAGAGATTGTTGAGGTTGACCTTTCTGTCTATCATCGCCCTGAGTTCGGCGACAGGCACTCTCTCCTGAAGCATTGTGTCGCGGTCGCGGACGGTGACGCAGTTGTCGGAGAGCGATTCGTGGTCAACCGTGATGCAATACGGCGTGCCTATGGCATCCTGACGGCGGTAACGCTTGCCTATGCTGTCCTTCTCGTCGTACTGGCAGTTGAAGTCGTATTTGAGTTCGTTCATCACCTTCTGCGCAAACTCCGGAAGTCCGTCCTTCTTGACGAGAGGCAGCACTGCGGCCTTCACCGGAGCGAGCGGCGCAGGCAGGCTGAGCACGGTGCGCACCTCGCCGCCCTCAAGCTCCTCCACCCTGTAGGAATGGCTCAGCACGGCAAGGAACATACGGTCCACTCCTATGGACGTCTCCACGCAGTACGGAACATAGCTTTCATTGGTCTCGGGATCGAAGTACTGAAGCTTCTTGCCGGAGAGTTTCTGATGGTTGCCGAGGTCAAAGTCGGTGCGGCTGTGGATGCCTTCGAGCTCCTTGAATCCGAACGGGAAGTTGAATTCGATGTCCGTGGCGGCGTTGGCGTAATGGGCCAGCTTCTCGTGGTCGTGGAAACGGTAGTTCTCCGCTCCCATTCCGAGATTGACGTGCCACTTCATACGGTTTTCCTTCCACTTCCTGAACCACTCCATTTCGGTTCCGGGACGGACGAAGAATTCCATCTCCATCTGTTCGAACTCCCTCATTCTGAATATGAACTGGCGAGCCACAACCTCGTTGCGGAACGCCTTTCCTATCTGCGCGATGCCGAAAGGTATCTTCATCCTTCCGGTCTTCTGCACGTTGATATAGTCCACGAATATGCCCTGTGCCGTCTCCGGACGGAGGTATATCGTGTTGGAGTCGTCTCCGACCGAACCGAACTGCGTGGAAAACATCAGGTTGAACTGTCTCACGTCCGTCCAGTTCCTGGTGCCGCTGATGGGGCATACGATGCCGCAGTCAAGGATTATCTGCTTGTATTCCCCAAGGTCGTTGGCCTGCTCCGCAGCGACATAACGATTGTGAACTTCCTCATAATGAGCCTTTTCGCGCAGCACATTGGGGTTGGTCTCGCGGAACTTGGCCTCATCGAAGGAGTCGCCGAACTTCCTGCGGCCCTTCTCGACTTCCTTGTTTATCTTCTCCTCGATTTTCGCGAGATAGTCTTCTATCAGCACGTCGGCACGGTAGCGCTTCTTCGAATCCTTGTTGTCTATCAGAGGGTCGTTGAATGCCGCCACGTGGCCGGATGCCACCCAGGTCTTGGGGTGCATAAATATGCAGGCGTCGATGCCGGCGATGTTCTCGTTGAGGCGGGTCATCGCGTTCCACCAGTACTGCTTGATGTTGTTCTTGAGTTCCACTCCCATCTGACCGTAGTCATAGACGGCGGCCAGACCGTCATAGATTTCGCTTGAAGGGAAGATGAAACCATACTCCTTGCAGTGGGCGACCAGCACCTTGAATAATTCTTCTTGTGTCATATCTTATGTCTTTAATTTCGATGACAAAGCACAAATTTAATCATTTTCAGCCAAATATCTCCATCAGCGGCCCCATTATGAACTCCCTCTCCCCCATCTTCGGATGGGGTACGGCAAGTTCGGGCGTATCGATAGAGATGTCCGAGTAGAGAAGTATGTCGATGTCGATGATGCGGTCGTGATATATGCGGCTGCCGTCAGGAGCGTATTCCGGCGTTCCGGTCCGTCCCATCCTGCGCTCTATGCTCTTGCACAGATGCAGGAGGTCGAGCGGAGTCAGGGAGCAGCCGTAGCGTACGGCGCAGTTCAGAAAGTCTCCGCCCTCGAAGCCCCAGGACTTGGATTCCACTATGGAAGACAGGGCGGAATAATGCTCTCCAAGCCCCTCGTCGAGCAGAGTCAGAGCCCTTTCAAGATTGCCTCTGCGGTCTCCCATATTGGAGCCGAGCGAGAGATAGACGTCAACTTTCTCCATCTTCTTCCATCTCCGGATCCATCCCGAGCGCGACCCGCGCCTCGTCGGAAAGCAGGCTCTGGTCCCAGGCCGGTTCGAAGACCAGCTCTATCTCGCAGCTGCTGATGCCGGGAGTGTTCTCCACGGAACGCTTCACGTCAGCCACCACCTCGTCCGCCATAGGGCAGTTCGGCGCGGTGAAAGTCATCTTGATATACACCTTGTGTTCCCTGTTGATGGTGAGTTCATAGACAAGTCCCAGATCGTATATGTTCACGGGGATTTCCGGGTCATAGACCTGCTTAAGCGCAAGCACCACATCCTCGTAGAGGGGGGCAAGCTCCTTGACGTCCTCCGGGGTCAGCACATCGTTGTTTTCGCTCATTTCGTACAATTCTTTTCCGCAACGCTTCTTATCGTATCAATCATAGAGGCCAGCCCGTTGGCTCTCGTCGGCGAGAGGTTCTCCTTCAGCCCCAGCTCCTCCACAAAGGAGAAGTCATCGCCCGCAATCTCGCAGGCCGTCCGCCCGGAATAGACGCCTGTCAGCAGGGAGATTATGCCTCCGCTTATAACGGCGTCGCTGCCGGCTCTGAAGAAGAGTCTGTCCCCTTCTACCCTCGTATCAAGCCAAACTCTTGATTGACAACCTTTTATCAATCTGTCTTCGGTCTTCAGACTCTCCGGATATTTCTCTGAAGAGCTGCCGAGTTCTATAAGATATTCGTATTTGTCCAGCCATTCGTCATACATGGAGAACTCCTCTATGACTTCGGCCTGCGCTTCTTTCAATGTCTTCATCTTCTGTCAAGCATTTTAATCGCCCTGTCAAGGGCCTGCATCAGATAGCGGGCCTCCTCCAAGGTATTGTACGGGGCGAACGAGGCCCTTATCATCCCCGTGACGCCGAAGCGGTCCATCAGAGGCTCGGCGCACATCTGTCCGGAACGCACCGCCACGCCCATCTTGTCGAGAATGAGGGCGATGTCTTCGTGGTGCATATGTTCCACGGAGAACGAAAAGAGAGGAATCTTCTCCACTCCGTCACCCGGAAGTCCATAGAGACGGAAACGCGTGTCGGAAGTGAGAGCATTGAGCATATAGTCTGTAATCTCAGCAGTATTCCGCTCTGTCTCCGCATCGCGCATCCTTTCCGCCACAGCAAGAGCCGGGACAAGCGTCGGAGTGCCGGAAATATTCTGTGTGCCTGCTTCAAACTTCTGAGGCAGAGGAGCATAGCTCGTTCCGCTCCATTTGACGCTGCCTATCATCTCCCCTCCTCCCATATACGGAGGCATCTTCTCCAGAAGTTCCCTGCGGCCATAGAGAACCCCGGTACCGGGTGCGGCATATATCTTATGCCCTGAGAAGGCATAGAAGTCGCAGCCCGTCTTCTGTACGTCGACAGTGGCGTGGACAATACCCTGCGCCCCGTCTATAAGTACGGGGCAAGAGGCTGAATGACAGATTTTTACAATCTCATCCACGGGATTCTTAAGCCCCAGGACATTGGAAATCTGAGCCACGCACACCAGCTTCGTGCGGGTGCTGAGCATAGACTTGAGAATCCCGATATCAAGATGTCCCGCGTCATCCACCGGCAGCACCCTGAGAATGGCCTTCCTGCGTGCGCACATCATCTGCCACGGGACTATATTGGAATGGTGTTCGCTCTCTGAAACTATTATCTCGTCACCCTCGCCGACGAAAGCCTCTCCGAAACTGAACGCCACGAGATTGATGGAAGCCGTGGTGCCGGAAGTGAAAATCACCTCCTCGCGGCAGGAAGCGTTGATATATTTCGCGACCGCATCCCTCGTATGCTCGTACTTTTCGGTGGCGATTCCGGCTATATGGTGTACGGCGCGGTGAAGGTTGGCGTTGTACCGCGTGGAAATCTCGTCCCACTCCCTCACTACGGACACGGGCCTCAGGGCAGTGGCGGCATTGTCAAGATACACAAGCCGCTTGCCATAGACCTGTTCCGAAAGTTGCGGGAACTCGTTTCTCAAATCCATAACATTCATACAGGGCGCAAAATTAGCAATTAAATAAAGAAATTGCTTATTTTTGGGGGTAAAACAACTTCTCTTATGATAGACTACATTTCGGGCAGAATCGCCGAACTCACTCCCACCTCGGCAGTTGTGGACAACGGAGGCATAGGCTATGCGGTGGAGATTTCTCTCCAGACCTACGACTCTCTGGACGGCAAGACCGAAGCCACGCTGTATATCCAGCGGCAGGTCAACCAGAGAGACGGGCAGGAAGTGGACTACGGCTTCGCGACAAAGGAGGAGCGCAGCATATTCAGGAGCATCACCGGTGTCTCAGGGATGGGCGCGGCGTCGGCGCGGATGATTCTGTCTTCACTCTCCCCCGCAGAGCTCAACGAAGCCATACTCTCGGAAGACATCAACCGCCTGAAATCTGTCAAGGGAATAGGACTCAAGAGCGCGCAGCGCCTTGTACTGGAGCTGAAGGACAAGATAGTCAAGGGAGAAGGAGCAAGCTTCGACACCCTTCTCAAAGCCGAATCCAACAGGGACGCGGACGAGGCCGCATCCGCGCTGCTCAATCTCGGGTTTTCGAAGCCCAATATATCCAAGGCCATACAGTCCATTCTTAAGGAGAAGCCGGGTGCAAGTCTTGAAGATATCATCAAGACTGCGCTGAAAATGCTCTGAGAATTATTATCTCCCGAAATAGACGAGCAGCACGGATATGTCGGAAGGCGAAACACCGGAAATCCTCATAGCCTGAGCTATGGTGCGCGGAGCATATCTCTTCAACTTCTGACGACACTCTATCGAAAGGCCGGAAAGCCTGTCAAAATCGAAATTGTCGGGTATTTTCAGATTCTCAAGCCTGTGCAGTTTTTCCGCATTCTGTATTTCCCTGTCGATATATCCTCTATACTTTATCGATATTTCCACGCTTTCCGTCACCTCGGAGTCAAACGTTCCACGTGGAACAATTTTCAACAGTTCTGCAAGAGAAACTTCGGGCCGCGTGGCGATGTCGGCGATTCTTCGGGACTCCGAAATCTGGCTTGAGCCGCACTCTGACAGGAATGGGTTAGCTACGGACGGCGAAATGTTGTTTTCCTCGCAATATGACCTCAGCCTGTCCACATCCTCATATTTCCTCATCATCCGCGAATATCTCTCCTCGCTTGCGAGACCTATCGAACGGGAAAGCCCCGTAAGCCGGAAGTCGGCGTTGTCCTGCCTTAAAAGGATTCTATACTCGGCCCTGGAAGTGAACATTCTATACGGCTCGTCCACTCCCTTGGTCACGAGATCGTCTATCAGCACCCCTATGTATGACTCATCTCTGCGGAGTATCAGAGGCTCCTTGCCGCGGACTTTGAGATGGGCGTTGATTCCGGCCACTATCCCCTGCCCCGCCGCCTCTTCGTATCCGGTGGTCCCGTTTACCTGACCGGCAAGGAAAAGATTCTCTATAGGCTTAGTCTCCAGACTCGGCTTAAGCAAGACCGGATCGAAATAATCGTACTCCACAGCATAGGCCGGACGGTATATCCGCACATTCTCAAGCCCCTCTATCGCGTGCAGGGCATCTGTCTGAACCTCAAGAGGAAGAGAGGACGAGAAGCCCTGAAGGTAGTACTCGTTGGTGGTGCGTCCCTCCGGCTCAAGGAAAAGCTGATGCGCCGGATTGTCCGGAAAGACTCTCAACTTGTCTTCGATGCTCGGACAGTATCTCGGCCCTTTGCCGCTGATAAGACCTGAGAAGAGCGGCGACTCGCCGAAGCCGGAACGAAGTATCTCGTGAACCCTCTCGTTGGTGTGGAGTATGAAACAGGGCATCTGTTCCTCCCCCGACTGTATGGAAGAAGGTCTGTCGAGATACGAGAAGCGCGACGGGACTTCATCTCCGAGCTGCTTGGGAAGCCGCGAGATGTCAACCGAAGAGATGTCAATCCGCGGAGGTGTCCCGGTCTTCATCCTTCCGGACACAAGCCCCCGCTCCACCAGCTGTGCGGTCAGACCTTCCGACGACTTCTCCCCTATCCTTCCCCCGCTCATCACGGTCCGGCCTATGAAGATTTTGCCGGAAAGGAAGGTTCCGGAGGTCAGAATAAGCGCGTGAGATTTGAAAATTGCCCCGGTTGATGTACGCACGCCGCAGATTTTTGAATTCTCAAAGAGAAAAGAAGTCGCAAAATCTACATAAATATTTAAGTTACAGCAACTTTCAAGTATTTTCCTCCAACACAGCGAAAACCCCACTTTATCGCACTGCGCCCTCGGGCTCCACATAGCCGGGCCCTTGGACTTGTTAAGCATACGGAACTGCAGGGTGGAAGCGTCAGTCACTATGCCGGTATACCCTCCAAGAGCATCTATTTCTCTGACAATCTGACCTTTAGCTATACCGCCTACAGCCGGATTGCAGGACATTTTGGCGAACAGGGTCATATCTCCGCTGATAAGCAGCACGGAAGAACCGAGGTTCGCCGCCGCCATAGCAGCCTCACAGCCTGCGTGTCCGCCACCTATCACTATTATGTCATACTCCGGATTCATTTCAAACCGGCTTCTGCCAGAAGAGAGTTCCTGACGGCGAGATAATGGTTCTCCCTCTCCCTCATCACCGCGATGTCGCTTTCGCTGTGGTCATCGTAACCGATGAGATGGAGAATGCCGTGAACCATCACTCTGTTGAGTTCATCCTCGAAGAGAGTTCCGTAGAATGCGGAATTCTCGCGCACGGAATCTATGCTTATGAAAAGGTCTCCCGACAGAATATCTCCCTCGCAGTAATCGAAAGTTATGATGTCGGTGTAATAATCGTGCTTGAGATATTTCAGATTAATCTCAAGTATCCGCCTGTCCGAACAGAATATGACGCCTATGTCCCCGACA
>CAVGPE010000029.1:35613-44008 GCA_963631065.1 Ruminococcus bicirculans (ex Wegman et al. 2014) | reverse complement strand
AGGACGGCCGCCGCAATAGTTGTTTTCTTCATGATAAATGCGGTTTTAAATTATTCTCTAACACTTCAACTACAGGTCGCTATTCGAGCCGTCCATATTCCCTTCGGAACTGCCGTTCAGGCCGCTCTGGCACAACATCCCTTCCGGGCGGATGTCGATGACCTCCGAGAGGGGACGATCGTAGATTTTCCTGTTGGATTTGTTTTCCGTCATAACTTTTTATTTTTAATGGTTATACTTTTGAGTTTCAGTTCCGTGTTTTGTTCAGGACCGTCCCGGCTTTCGGTTTCCGGCCAGCCACCGTCTCGATTCCGGCCTGTTCCGGCTTCGCCGGGAGGACAGGGTACGACAAGGCCCGGCGCAGGGATGCGCTCCCCGCGTCGGCGTCTGTTATATAACTATTTGATTTAGAGCGTTTTGCCCCCCCCTAAAAGCGGGGACGGAGTGCGGCGGGTTTGATTCCGCCTTCCCAGCCGGCCGGTCGCCGGCACTGAAGTGTTGCCGTCTATCATAGGATGATTGCTCGTTGTCTTTCCAAGTACTCGCAAATATTACGAATTTTTTGCGGAATTGCAAGAACTACGGCAAAAAATCTCCCAGACAGAGTTCCGCGACAGCGGAACGGATTTTCAAAACAAAAATGGGCTATCGGGAAATTTCGCCTTCAAACGTCTCCACGCAGCGGCGCACGCCACTGGTCCAGTACGGCACTCTGACCCCGAAGGTCCGCTTGATGAGGGTCTTGTCCAGCACGGAATAGGCCGGGCGGACGACGCGGCTCGGGAACTCGTCGGAGTGGCAGGGCAGTATCTCGCAGCCGTCGCGGCCGGCGTATGTAGCCACAGCCTTGGCGAAGTCAAACCAGCTGCAGACCCCCTCGTCGGAGAAATGGTAGATTCCGGGATGCTCCGCGTATCCCCGGAGGGAGATTATCTTGAGGATGGCCTCGGCGAGATTGCGGGCGTAGGTGGGAGTCCCCGCCTGGTCGAATACCACCTTAAGCTGCGGCTTCTCCGCAGTGAGGCGCAGCATAGTCCGCAGGAAGTTCCGTCCGAACTCGCTGTAGAGCCAGGCGGTGCGGATGATTACATACCTGCACCCGGAAGCGATGATCCTCTGCTCCCCGTGGAGCTTTGTGAGACCATAGACTCCGGTCGGGGTTCCCGTCCTGTCCTCGCTGCAGGGAGTGTTGTAGGGTTCAGCCCCGAATACATAGTCGGTGCTGATGTGGAAGAGCGCGCCTCCTGTCTCCTTCATCGCGAGGGCCAGATTCTCCGGAGCGGAAGCGTTGAGGAGTTCGGCGAGCTCGCGCCTGTCCTCGGCGGCCTCCACATCGGTGAACGCGGCACAGTTCACTATGATGTCCACCTTCTCGGAAGACACCATCTCGCGTACCGCCTCAAGGTCGGTGATGTCCAGCCTGCGGGTGTCCGTGCGGACGGTATCCCCGGCAAGGCGGCGGAGCATCCCGATCTGCTCGGGGGAGGCTTCGTTGACGTCGGTGAATATATAATTGTCCTCCGAGCCGCAGCTCACGATACGGAGTTCGTTGCCAAGCTGTCCGTTGGCCCCTGTCACAAGGATGTTCATAGAGCGTCTCCCCCCTTCCCGGCCTCGTCCGCTATCCGCATAAGATACTGGCCGTAAGGATTTTTGAGCATAGGTTTCGCCGCCTCCCTCACTTCAGAAGGGGAAATCCAGCCGTTGCGCAGGCCTATCCCCTCAAGGCAGGCGACCTTGAGGCCCTGACGCTTCTCGATAGTCTCGATATATGCTCCCGCCTCGGCGAGAGAGTCGTGGGTCCCGGTGTCGAGCCACGCGAAGCCCCTTCCGAGAGTCTGCACCTTGAGTTCGCTCCTGCTGAGGAACTCCTGATTGACCGTGGTAATCTCGAGTTCACCCCGCGCCGAAGGCTTGATATGCTTCGCTATGTCGACCACCCTGTTGGGGTAGAAATACAGTCCGACCACGGCGTAGTTGCTCTTCGGGACGGAAGGCTTCTCCTCGATGGAGAGACAGTTGCCGTCCCTGTCGAATTCGGCCACACCATAGCGCTCCGGGTCGCTGACCCAATAGCCGAAGACCGTGGCCTTGTCCTCCTGCCCGGCTGTCCTCACCGCATCCCTGAGCATACCGGAGAATCCCGGCCCGTGGAAGATGTTGTCCCCCAGCACAAGACATACGGAGTCGTCGCCGATGAACTCCTCCCCTATGATGAAAGCCTGCGCAAGCCCGTCCGGGGAGGGCTGCTCCGCATATTGGAAGCGCACGCCGAAGTCGCTGCCGTCGCCGAGAAGCCGCCTGAAGGACGGAAGGTCGTACGGGGTGGAGATTATAAGTATGTCCCGTATCCCCGCGAGCATAAGCACGGAGACGGGATAATATATCATGGGTTTATCGTAAATAGGGAGCAGCTGCTTGCTGACTCCCTTGGTGATAGGATAAAGACGTGTCCCGGAACCGCCGGCAAGAACTATTCCTTTCATTGCAGTTCCGGCTCCTTTCCGGCTTCGTCAAAATATTCCCTTGATGCGTGACACACCGGACACTCCTTCGGAGGTTCCGGCCCGATATGCCTGTATCCGCATACAGAGCATATCCATTCCTTGTTCTCTTTAGCCATAATGATACTGAGAATTAGAAGTTGCTTTCCGCAAAATTAATCCTTTATTCCTATTCAGCAAAAAAAATCTTGCCCCTCCGGCGTGCCGGGTGGGCGGAGGAGAGTAGGGCAGGCGGAGAGGTACGGGGGAAGGAGAAAAGGAGAAAAGGAGAAAAGGAGAGCGGAGAGCGGAGAGCGGAGAGCAGGGAAACCGGGCAGGCGGCGCATTAGCGTCTCAGATCACGGAGCGTAAAGCTGAATCCGAGGCCTCCGCCCTCGGGGCAGTATGCGCGTATGGCCCCCTTGTGGAAGAGTACGGCATTGCGGACGATGGAAAGCCCCAGGCCGGAGCCTCCCGCGCCGCGGCCTCTGTCGGCATCGAGCCGGTAGAAGCGCTCGAATATCCTCTCCAGCTGTTCCGGAGGCACTCCGCAGCCAGTGTCACGGTAGTCCAGACTGTAAATCCCGTCCGCAGCCGTCCCGCCGACATATATGGCGCAGCCGTCTCCGGCGTACTTGACGGTGTTCTCCACGAGATTGCGGAATATCGCATAGACGAGCTGGTAGTTGGCCGTCACGCAGACCGGAGGGAGAGCGTTCTCCGCCGTGATGCCGTGAGCCTCCAGCGCCCCAGACATCTCGTCCGTCACCTCGATGAAGACGGTACGGAGATTGACCGGCGTAAGCTTGAACTGCTCCGGGACTTCTTCCAGCTTGGTTATCAGGGAGATGTCCGTAATCATATCGGAGAGGCGGAGAGCCTGCAGATACGAGCGTTCGATAAAGAGACGCCGCTTGTCGCCGTCGAGTTCCGGATGGTTGACGATGGTCTCCAGATAGCCCTGTATGCTGCTGACGGGGGTCTTGAGCTCATGGGAGATATTGCCCGTCATCTCGTGCTTGAGCCGTCTCGTCTCGCGGTCGGAGAGTTCGGCCTCCTTGCGCTCGTAGCGGTCGGAGAGGTATATCAGCGACATCAGGGCCAGCACCAGGAGGAAGAATATGCTGATGATCAGCATCCAGTCCGTCCGGAAGAACTTGCTGAGATTGACCTCGAAGAGCTGGGCCACACGTACTATGCGCCCGTCACCGTAGGACTTGGCGTAGTAGAAGTATTTACGGCTTGAGGTGGCGGACTTGCGTATGGAGCTTCCGCTGCCCTTCCTGAGGCAGTCGCGTATCTCCGGACGCTGGAGATGGTTCTCCATCTCCGGGGCCGGCTGCGAGGAGTCGAAAATCACTCTTCCCCCGGCGGTCATCACCGTCACCCTCAGGTCGTCAGGCATATAGCGTGTCACCTCCGGCACGGAGTCCGACACGGCTATCATATCGGCATAGCTCTCGAGACGGGACTTGATGATGGCGCGGCGGTAGCTGTCCTCGCTCACCAGACCGAGGTTGACGGTGATGAGCGCGAAGACCACGAAAATCGCGGATATGGTGAATATCAGCTTATTCCGGTATGCCATAGTGAGAGTCGAGATAGTAGCCGAAGCCTGTCTTGTTGCGTATTATGTCGTGGTACTTGCCGAGCTTGCTCCGGATGCGGGCTATATGCACGTCCACAGTCCTGTCAAGCACGTAGGGGGCGTCTTTCCAGAGATCGGAGATGAGGGCCGCCCTGGAGAAATAGGTGTCGGGGCGCTTCGCCAGCAGCGCGAGCAGGTCGAACTCCTTGCGCGACAGGGACAGGGCTTCGCCGTCGAGTTCCGCGGTCTCGGAGGTCAGGTCGATGTGAAGACCTCCGAAATCCAGCACTTCGGCCTTGGGCCCGTCAGCCCCGGCGCGTCTGAGGACGGCCTTCACTCGGGCCAGCACCTCGTTGACGGAGAATGGCTTGGGGATATAGTCGTCGGCCCCGGCGGAGAATCCCGTAAGTATGTCGTTCTCCGTCCCCCTCGCGGTGAGGAATATGATGGGGATATGGCTGCCTCCGTCCTGACGCAGCCTGTGCGCCAGCTGAAATCCGGACATCCCCGGAAGCATCACGTCAAGCAGAATCAGGGCGGTGTCCGGCGAGAGCATCTCAAGCCCCCGCTCGGCGGAGGGGGCGGCAAGCACGCGGTATCCGGCGCTTTCAAGATTGAACGTCAGAATCTCGCGGATGTCCGCCTCGTCTTCGATGATAAGTATCTCTGTCATATCCCTTATGCTGTCGGCGCAAAGTTATTATTTCCGCAGGGATAATGCGAGGGAGATTGTTAAATTTCTGTTACATCGCATATCGGATATGTCAAATCCGGGGGATTTTTGTCATTTTTGCGGCACAAAAAAAAGCTCTTAAATGATTCTCGGCATCATCACCCTGCTCGGAGCTCTCGGAATGTTCCTCTACGGAATGAATCTGATGAGCGCCGGACTCCAGAAAGCCGCCGGCGACGGCCTGCGCAGATTCATCTCATCCATTACTTCCAACCCTCTCAAGGGTGTCGCCACGGGCCTCGGGGTCACGGCGGTGATACAGTCCTCCAGCGCCACCACGGTGATGGTCGTAAGTTTCGTCAATGCGGGAATATTGACGCTGACCCAGGCCATAGGGGTGATAATGGGCGCGAACATAGGGACCACCTTCACGGCGTGGATCATCGCCCTCTTCGGCTTCAAGGCCGACATAGCGATACTGGCCGTGCCTCTGATGGCGGTCGGATTTCTGCTGAGCATCTCGAAGAAGGGCAGATGGCGCGACATCGGGGAGATAGTGGTCGGATTCAGCCTCCTCTTCCTCGGGCTGTCGTTTATGAAGAACTCGGTGCCGGATCTCGAATCCACTCCGCAGGTTCTCTCGTTCATCAGTTCGTGGTCAGGACACGGCATCCTGTCCGTGCTTCTGTTCGTGGCGGTCGGCACGGTGCTGACCCTCGTCCTGCAGTCCTCCAGCGCCACCGTGGCGCTGACGCTCATCATCCTCAATATGGGATGGATACAGTTCGATATGGCCGCGGCGATGGTTCTGGGAGAGAACATAGGCACGACCATCACGGCCAACATAGCGGCTGCGGTCGGCAATGTCAACGCCAAGCGGGCCGCGCTCGCACATACGGTCTTCAACGTCTTCGGCGTGATATGGGCCGTGGCCCTCTTCCCGCACTTCCTGTCGCTGATACGTCTGCTGATAGACTCCCTCGGTATGGGAGGCAGCGCGGAGACCCCGCTCTACAGCATCTCAATGCTGCATACGGTGTTCAATCTCATCAACACCTGCATCCTGATATGGTTCATCCCGCTGATAGTGAAGCTGGTCTGCAAGGTCATCAGGGAGAAGCCGAACGCGGACTCCATAGACAAGCTGGTCTATATCAACGCGGGACTCATCTCCACCCCGGAACTCGCGCTCACGGAGGCCGAGAAGGAGGTCTGCCATTTCGGCAGGATTATGCGCAAGGGCCTCGGATATGTCAAGGAGGCCGTGGCGGCTTCGGACTCGGAGTCGTCCTTCGAGCCGTGGAGGGAGAAGCTGGTCAAATATGAGGAGATATCCGACCGCATCGAGTACGAGGTGGTAAGCTTCCTCAACAAGGTCAACCGCGAGGGTCTGAGCGAAGCTTCGGAGCTGCGCATCAAGTCCATCTACCGCATAGTGGGCGAGCTGGAGTCGCTCGGAGACAGCGGAGAGTCCATCAGCCGGCAGTTAGGCCGGGCCATAGCCCGCTCGCAGAAGCTTCTGGACGAACACAAGCAGGGCCTGAGCGAGATGCTGGAGCTGCTCTCACGGGCCTACGACGCGATGATATACAATCTCGAGAACAGCGGCATCATCACCAACATCGACAATGCCGTATCCGCCGAGATAGACATCAACGAGAAGCGCAACACCCTGCGCGACAAGGAACTGCACCGCGTCGAGAACAACGGCGAGGCCTATTTCGAGAGTGTGCTGTACCTCGGCCTGATAGAAGCTCTTGAGAATATGGGCGACTTCGTGATAAACATATCCCAGGCAGTGGTGAGCTGGCGTCAGGGACGACCGGGACTCTACTCCGCCTGGGATGATTGACAGTGAGCGTTAACGCCCTATTTCTTCAGCAGACTCTCGCTGCGGGAGATGAAGTCAGCAAGGGCCTTGCCCTTGAGCATCCCGTTGCCCAGCAGCGCGAGATCCACCACCTGATGCAGGAGTTCGCAGTCCTTCTTCTCCTCCCATATCTTCGCAATCAGCGGATTCTCCATATTCACGATGACATTGTATGACTCAGGCATCGAGCCGTAGAAGTTCATCCCGCCTCCCATCGCGCTCATCTCACGGTAGCGGCGCATAAATTCGTTGCGCGTAATCAGCACCGGAGCCGAGGTCTCTCCGAGATTCTGAGCCTCGACGCTGTATTCGTTCCCCTCCGGAAGCACGGCCTTGAAGAGTTCGTCCAGGGTCTTCTTGTCCTCCTCGCCGAGTTCCGGCTTCACCTTCTCCTCTTTGGGGATGAGGTTGCTCGCCGAGTCGCTGTCCACACGGGCGAAGCGGGTGTGTTCTATCTTGCTCTCAAGCAGATTGACCCAGTGGCTGTCCAGCTCGCAGTCCATCAGAAGCACGTCGTAGCCCATATTCTTCGCGGCCTCGATGAAGCTGTACTGCTCATCCGTCTTGGTGGCGTAGAGATAGACCACATTCTTGTCCTTGTCGGTCTGAGCCGGCTCTATGGCCTTGCGGTAGTCCTCAAGGCTGAAGTACTTGCCGTCGGTATTCTTGAGCAGGGCGAAGTTCATCGCACGCTCGCGGAACTTCTCGTCGCTGAGCATCCCGTATTCGATGAATAGCTTGATGTTGTCCCACTTCTGCTCGTACTGCTCCCTCTGCTCCTTGAATATCTCCTCCAGACGGTCGGCGACCTTCCTTGTGATATAGGTGCTGATTTTCTTGACATTGGCGTCACTCTGGAGATAGCTTCTGCTGACATTGAGCGGGATGTCCGGGGAGTCGATGACTCCGTGCAGCAGGGTCAGGAAGTCCGGCACTATGTTGTCCACGTGTTCGGTGACGAACATCTGGTTGCAGTAGAGCTGAATTTTGTTCTTGTCTATGGCCATACGCTCCTTGATCTTAGGGAAGTACAGCACGCCGGTGAGGGTGAACGGATAGTCCACGTTGAGGTGAATCCAGAACATAGGGTCCTCCTCCATCGGATAGAGTTCACGGTAGAACTTCAGGTAGTCCTCGTCCTTGAGCTCGGAAGGGGCCTTGGTCCAGATGGGTTCCAGATTGTTGATGACATTGTCCTCGTCGGTCTCGACGCTCTTGCCGTCCTTCCACTCGGTCTTCTTGCCGAAGACCACAGGCACGGGCATAAATTTGCAGTACTTGCCGAGGAGCTGGCTTATGCGGCCCTTGGCGGCATACTCGGAAGAATCATCGTCGAGGTAAAGGGTAATCTCCGTGCCGCGGTCCGTCTTCGCGCTTTCGCCCATAGTGTACTCCGGAGAGCCGTCACAGCTCCATCTGACGGCCTTCGCCCCCTCCTTCCAGCTGAGGGAATCGACGGTGACCTTCTTCGCGACCATAAAGGCGGAATAGAATCCCAGACCGAAGTGTCCGATAATCGAGCCTATCTGATCCTTGTATTTCTCGAGGAATTCCCCGGCGGAGGAGAATGCTATCTGGTTGATGTACTTGTCAATCTCCTCTTCGGTCATACCTATGCCCCGGTCGATGATCCGGAGTTCCTTCTTCTTCTCGTCAAGCTCGACTCTGACCTTGAGCTCCCCGAGTTCGCCCTTGAAATCCCCGCTGGAGGCGAGAGCCTTCATCTTCTGCGTGGCGTCCACCGCGTTGGCGACGATTTCGCGCAGGAAAATCTCGTGGTC
>CAVGPE010000029.1:10598-35603 GCA_963631065.1 Ruminococcus bicirculans (ex Wegman et al. 2014) | reverse complement strand
GAATAAAGGAACTGCTTGATTACAGGGAAGATATTTTCGGTGGTGACACCGATTTTGCCCTTCAATGATTTAGTAGCCATATAGTTTTGTCTGTTTATATTGTCAAAAACCGGATGCAGACTTCTGCACCCGGCCTTGAAAAATCAAATTATGTTCCAGTGACAAATTGTCACCCGCAGCTCTGCGGGACAGGCACGCCCTATTTGTAGAGGAAGCGCTTGATGCTCATCTTCGGGGTCTTCTCGAAAGGCACCATCACCACTTCCACCTTCGCTATCTGGCTGTAGCCCGGAAGCTGGCGGTTGGAGTTGATGCGGATTTTCTCCGGCACGTCGGAAATGGCCTCCTGGTCGAGTTTCGCCGCCTTCATCGCGTCGTTGTCGAGATATACGAGGGCTACAAGCTTGCCGGAACGGTCCACCACGACGGACTCGGAGACATAGTCCTGATTGTTGATCACGGCCTCAAGCTCCTCCGGATAGATGTTCTGCCCGTTGGCGGAGAGAATCATACTCTTGCTGCGGCCCCTGATGAATACGTTGCCGGCCTTGTCGATGACGCCGAGGTCTCCGGTATGCAGGAATCCGTCCTCCGTGAACGCGGCCTTGTTGGCCTCCTCGTTCTTGTAGTAGCCTATGGTGATGTTGGCTCCCTTGGCCTGGATTTCGCCGGCGATATGCTGAGGGTCATCGGAATCGATGCGTGCCTCGATGCAGTCTATAATCTTGCCGCAGGACCCCTGGGCGTAGCGTGACCAGTCCTCGTATGCGAGCAGCGGAGCCGCCTCCGTCATACCGTAGCCCACGGTGTAGTGCAGGCCTATGCGCCTGAACCACTTCTCGACCTCCGGATTGAGGGCTGCGCCGCCCATTATGTAGTGACGCACCTTGCCGCCGAACGCGGTATCAAGTCCGGAGCGCATCTTGTTGAAAATAATCTTGTTGACTCCCGGAATCGCTATCAGCGCACGGATATGCCACTTGCTGAGCACCGGCTTGAGGGAGGACTTGTATATCTTCTCCATCACGAGCGGAACGGTGCATATCATATACGGACGCACGTCCTTCATGGCCTTGAGCAGCAGGGACGGGGCCGGGGTCTTGCCGAGGAAATATACGGCGCTGCCTCCGGAGAGCGGGTAGAGGAATTCGTACACCATACCGTACACATGCGCCATCGGGAGCATAGAGACGAGGGAGTCGCCCTGATATACCGGCACGTGGACGTGTCCGTACTCGATGGAGGCGCTGAGGTTGCCGTAGGTCAGCATCACGCCCTTAGGGGCGCTGGTGGTGCCTGAGGTGTAGTTGATGACCGCAAGGTCGGAGAAATTGTCCGTCGGGAAGCTGACGTCGCCGGTGGAGAAGCCGTTGGCGAACTTCTCCGCAAAGGCCTCGTCCATCCCCTCGAACGCCGCCTTGAACTGCGCGTCGGGAGCGTAGAGGAGCGAGAAGTCGTCCACGTTGACCGCGCCCTTGAGCTTAGGCATAGCCTTGACATCCAGCTTGTCCCATATCTCCTTGTCCGTGAAGAGGATGACACTGTCGGAGTGGTCGGTGAGGTGGCTTACGCTGTCGGGATGGAAATCGGCGAGAATCGGCACGATGACCGCCTCGTAGACATTGACCGCGAGGAAGGTCACGCCCCAGCGCGCGGTGTTCTTGGCGCAGAGGGCTATCTTGTCCCCTTTCCTGACTCCGGCCTTCTCGAACATCATTCCGAATTTCACGATGTTCTTGGAGAGGTCGGCTCCGGTAAATACTTCACCCTTGTAGTTGCAGAGGGCCGGCATATTCCACCCGGCCTTGAGGGTGCGTTCCAAACAGCTGAGATAATGTTCCATTTTTTGCTTTTCGATTTTCCCGCAAAGCTACTCACACGCGTGCGCATCGCCAAGGGAGAGACTTGCAATGTGGCGGATATTTGCGATATTTGTGGCGAAACACGGCAATCCGTGGTGAATCGCATATGAAAAAGAAGCCCATAATCGCACTTATCTATGATTTTGACGGGACTCTCTCTCCCGGCAATATGCAAGAATTCGGATTTATCCAGGCCGTAGGCAAGACCGCCGAGGAGTTCTGGAAGATGAGCGACAGCATCGCCATAGGGCAGGACGCGTCCAACGTGCTGGCCTATATGAAGCTTATGTTCGACGAGGCCCGGCGCAACGGGATAGAGCTGCGCCGCGAGGATTTCAACCGCTTCGGCAAGGACATCCGCCTCTTTGACGGAGTGAGGGAGTGGTTCGCGGCGGTCAACGGATACGCTCGCGGGAAGGGCGCGGTCGCCGAACACTACATCAATTCCTCAGGCCTCAGGGAGATTATCGAGGGAAGCCCGATAGCCGGAGAATTCAAGCACATCTTCGCGGGCAGCTTCATCTACGACGCCAACGGGGAGGCCGTCTGGCCGGGAATAGCCGTGGACTATACGGGCAAGACCCAGTACCTGTTCAAAATCAACAAGGGCATCTTCAGCGCGAGGGACAACAAGCTCGTCAACGCCTCCACTTCCGACGACAAGAAGCGGATTCCGTTCAGCAATATGATATATTTCGGCGACGGGGACACGGATGTGCCGTGTATGAAGATAGTCGGGATGTTCGGAGGCCAGTCCATCGCCGTCTATAACCCTTCGGATGCGCGCAAGAAGGCCGCCGCGCAGAAACTCAGACGGCAGGGACGGGTAAGTTTCGCCATCCCTGCCGTCTATACGGCCGATTCAAAGGCTTTCAGTCTGGTAAAGGCCATAATCGACAAGATTGTCGCCGACCACGAACTTGACCTCCTGAAGAAAAAAGTCTGACCTACAGTGAGGTGCTGCCGAAGTCCGCGGAACGGTCTCCGGTGCTGCTCTTGCCGAACTCGTAGTCGTTGCCCGGAAGTATCGCGTTCAGCACGATGCCGGCTATCGCCGCCGTGGCGAGACCGCTAAGGGATGTGAATCCTATGCTGATGGCATCGCCCGCGCCGTACTTGATGCCTATGGCCAGCACGAGGATGATGGCCGCGATAAGCAGGTTGCGCGATACGGTGAAGTCCACCTGGTTCTCGACGATGTTGCGCACGCCGACTGCGGAAATCATACCGTAAAGCACGAGGGACACGCCTCCGATGGTCGCCGCAGGCATCACTCCGATGAGGGCGGCGAATTTAGGGCAGAAAGACAGGATTATCGCGAACACGGCGGCTATACGTATCACTCTCGGGTCGAATACCTTGGTGATGTTCAGCACGCCGGTGTTCTCGCCGTAGGTCGTGTTGGCCGGAGCGCCGAAAAGGGAAGCCACGGAGGTCGCGAGACCGTCGCCTATGAGAGTGCGGTGCAGGCCCGGATCGGCGAGATAGTTGATGCCCGTAGTGGATGAGATGGCGCAGATATCCCCAATATGCTCCACCATAGTGGCGAGGGAAATAGGGAGAATCGCGATAATCGCGGCCACCACAAGCCCCCAGTCAGGATTGCTGAACACGGCGAAGGCGGTGTCGCCCCACTCGAAAGGAAGTCCGACCCAGGCCGCATCCTTCACCGGAGTGAAGTCCACCTGACCGAATCCGGCGGCGACGATATACGAACCAAGCACGCCGAGCAGGATAGGGACAATCTTGACCATCCCCCGTCCCCAGATATTGCAGACGATGATGATGGCCACCGCGAGAAGGGCTATCCACCAGTTCTGGTTGCAGTTCTGGATGGCCGAGCCGGACAGGGTCAGACCTATCGCTATGATAATCGGGCCGGTCACGACCGGAGGGAAGTAGCGCATAACCTTCCGGGCTCCGAAAGCCGCGAAGAGTCCGGCGAGGATGAAATACATCAGCCCGGCGCAGAACACCCCGATGCAGGCGTAAGGAAGCGACTGCGCGAGGGTCAGGCCCTTGGCCATACCCATCTGGGTGACGGCGGCGTAACCTCCGAGGAAAGCGAAGGACGAACCCAGGAAGGCGGGAACCTTCATCTTGGTGCAGAGATGGAAGATAAGGGTGCCGAGTCCGGCGAACAGCAGGGTCGCGGATACGGACAGGCCGGTGATCACCGGCACGAGAATGGTAGCCCCGAACATAGCGAAGAGGTGCTGGAGTCCGAGAACGGTCATCTTGCCCTTGCCGAGAGCGCGGGCGTCGTAGATTGTCTGGTCTTTCTGTACTTTAGCCATAAATATATGATATAATGTTCTTTCAGAAGCTTATTATTCCCACTCTATGGTTGCGGGCGGCTTGGAGGAGATGTCATAGACAACGCGGTTGATGCCGCGCACCTTGCGGATGATTTCGTTGGACACGTCGGCAAGGAAATCATAAGGGAGATGCACCCAGTCGGCGGTCATTCCGTCCACCGAGGTGACGGCCCTCAGAGCCACAGTACTCTCGTATGTGCGCTCGTCCCCCATCACGCCCACGCTCCTGACCGGGAGCAGCATGGTGCCGGCCTGCCAGATGGAGTCGTACAGGCCGTATTCGTGCAGCTTGCCGATGAATATCGCGTCGGCCTCCTGCAATATGGAGACCTTCTCCGCCGTCACTTCGCCCAGTATCCGTATGCCCAGGCCAGGACCCGGAAAAGGATGCCTTCCGAGTATCTTCGGGTCGAGTCCCAGAGCCTTGCCGACCCGCCTGACCTCATCCTTGAAGAGCAGGCGCAGCGGCTCCACCACCTTGAGATTCATCTCCTTGGGGAGGCCGCCCACATTGTGGTGGCTCTTGATGGTGGCGGACGGACCCTTGACCGAAGAGGACTCTATCACGTCGGGATATATGGTCCCCTGGGCAAGCCAGCGCGCGCCGGTGATACCCTTGGCCTCGGCGTTGAACACTTCCACGAAGTCCCTGCCTATTATCTTGCGCTTCTTCTCCGGGTCGGTCTCTCCGGCGAGGTCTGACAGGAAGCGGGACGCGGCCCGCACTCCCTTCACGTTGAGTCCCATCCCCTCGTAGGAGCGCAGCACTTCTTCGAACTCGTTTTTGCGCAGCAGGCCGGAATCCACGAATATGCAGTGCAGCCGGCGGCCTATGGCGCGGTGCAGCAGCAGGGCCGCCACGCTCGAATCCACTCCGCCCGACAGTCCGAGTATCACCTCGTCATCTCCCAGCTGCTCCTTGAGTGAGGAGACCGTCGATTCCACAAAATTCTCCGCCGTCCAGTCCCCGCTGCAGCCGCAGATGCCCAGCACGAAATTGCGGAGCATCTCCGTACCGCACTCGCTGTGATGCACTTCCGGGTGGAACTGTATGCCCCAGACATTCTCGTCCCTGAAGCGGAACGCGGCATTCTCCACACTGCCCGTGGAGCCGGTCACCACAGTGCCGGAAGGGAGGGCGGTGATGGTGTCGCCGTGCGACATCCACACCGTGGACTGCTGCGGAAGTCCCTTGAAGAGAGGGTCGGAAGGGTCGGTGACATTGAGGGTGGCGCGACCGTATTCGCGGGAACCCGCCGGGGCCACATCCCCGCCGCCGTCATAGGCGAGCCACTGTGCGCCGTAGCAGATGCCGAGCAGAGGATATCTGCCTCTGATGCCGCTCAAATCCGGCTGCGGAGCTTCCGCGTCCCTGACCGAAGACGGACTTCCGGAGAGTATCACCCCCTTCACTCCGTCCATATCGGAGGGTATCCTGTCGAAGGGCCATATCTCGCAATAGACTCCTATTTCGCGCACCCTCCTCGCTATGAGCTGGGTATATTGCGACCCGAAGTCGAGAATCAGTATCTTATTCACCTCTCGTGTAGTTTGGGGTTTCTTTGGTGATGGTCACGTCGTGCGGGTGGCTTTCGGCCATTCCGCTCGCGGTCACGCGGGTGAAGCGGGCGGACTTGAGGGCTTCGAGGTCACGCGCACCGCAATAGCCCATCCCGGAACGGAGTCCGCCCACGAGCTGATATACGGTTTCGGAGAGGGTCCCCTTGTAAGGCACCCGTCCCACGATGCCTTCCGGCACGAGCTTGTTGAGTTCGGTCTTGTCCTCCTGGAAGTAGCGGTCGCGGGAGCCGGCGGCCATAGCGTCGATGGAACCCATACCGCGATACGCCTTGAACTTGCGTCCGTTGTAGATGATGGTCTCCCCCGGCGACTCCTCGGTGCCGGCGAACATAGAGCCGCACATCACGCAGTCCCCTCCGGCGGCGAGAGCCTTGACTATGTCTCCGGAATAGCGGAGACCGCCGTCGGCGATGAGGGTGGCCCCGCTGCCCCTGATGGCTTTGTATGCGCCGTAGATGGCACTGAGCTGAGGCACTCCCACTCCGGCCACGATGCGGGTCGTGCAGATGGAACCCGGTCCTATGCCGACCTTCACTCCGTCCGCTCCGGCCTCGACAAGAGCGCGGGCGGCCTCTTCGGTGGCGACATTGCCCACCACCACGTCAAGTTCCGGATAGGCTTTCTTTATCTTTTTCAGGAGTTCTATCACATTACGGCTGTGTCCGTGCGCGCTGTCCAGCACCACCGCGTCCACTCCTTCGTAGGCGAGGGCCTCCACCCTTTCGAGCGCGTCGGCGGTGATGCCCACTCCGGCGGCAGCCCTGAGCCGTCCTCTGGAGTCCTTGCAGGCATCCGGATGAAGCCTCTCCTTGATGAGGTCCTTGTAGGTGATGAGGCCCACTATATGTCCGTCCCTGTCCACCACCGGAAGCTTCTCCACCTTGTGTTTCTGAAGCACGCTGCGGACATACTCGCGGTCGGTCCTCGTGTCGAGCAGGGTCACAAGCCCCTCGGAAGTCATCACGTCCCTGACCGGGACGTCGGGATTGTCCTGGAAGCGCACGTCGCGGTTGGTGACTATGCCGACCAGCTTCCTCTCCGAATCCGTGACCGGAATGCCTCCGATGTGGTTGTCGTGCATCAGGCGGAGCGCATCGCCGACGGTCTGGTTCTGGTCTATAGTGACCGGGTCGTTGATCATTCCGTTCTCGGAACGCTTCACGCGGCGGACCTGGGCGGCCTGCGCGGCTATGCTCATATTCTTATGAATAACGCCGATACCACCTTCTCTTGCTATTGCGATGGCCATCGGCGCTTCTGTTACGGTGTCCATAGCGGCGGACACTATCGGGATGTTGAGGTGAATGTTGCGCGAAAAGCGGCATCCGAGGCTGACCTCCCGGGGAGTGACTTCCGAATACGACGGAATCAGAAGCACATCGTCGAAGGTGAGGCCTTCCATTGCGATTCTTTCTTCTACGAATGACATTTTACTGAGGAACTGTTTATGACCTGCAAAGTTACAAAAATTATTTCATTTACTCTTCTCCTTGCGCTTGCGGTACATCTGCCAGGTGTTGTAGCAGTTGTGCCAGATGCTGTAGAAGCCTTCGGCCACGGAAGTGACCGGAGTGAAGAAGGTGTAGCCCATCCACATACCGAAGACGGTATTCTTCTGCCCGAAGGCCTGGCCGGCCGATATCGGACAGGCGAAGCGGCGGCCTATCCTGCGCCCGGCCCAGAACTGGAACGCGCAGGCTACCAGCGACGCGACGAAGACCTGAAAGATGATCGCGGCCCCGGAACTGTTGTGCACTATCGCGCGCGTACTCATCAGAATCGCGAGGCTGAGCGACACCGACCAGATGTAGAACGAGAGGTTGGTGTAGGCGAGCAGCCTGCCGTGCAGCCGGGGCAGCAGGAATCTCACGGCCCAGGCGCAGAGCGCGGGCAGAATCAGCAGCGGGAACACCTTCGCGAGTATCCCCGCGAACGCCACGAAGAACGAAAGCCCGGCGGAAGGATGTATCAGCGGCAATGTCAGCGGCACGAGAACAGCGACGGCGACATTGACCATCACGGTGTAGGTGACGACCCCGGCCATATTGCCTCCCAGCTTGCCGGTGACGACGGCGCAGGCCGTGGCCGTGGGGCAGATGACGCAGAGCGCGAGAGCCTCGAATCCGTAGCGGAAAGGCAGCCCCGGCAGGAATATCAGCAGCAGCGCAATCAATATGAAAATCCCGCACTGGAGTGCAAGGACGCGGAACATCCAGTGGTGCAGGCGCATCTGGCGGGGTTCTATCTTGCAGAAGCTCAGAAAGAGCATCGTGAATATCAGCAGCGGCTGGAGATGCGTGATGAAACTCTCAAGAAAAGGCCCTGCGGGATGCAGGGCCGGTATGGCGGCATAAATCAGGTAGGCCGATGCTCCCGCCGTCATTCCGACGATGAGAGACCAGTCCCTGAGGAATTTGCGTAAGGTGTATCTGTATTCTGACATTATTTTTCGCTTCTCATTCTGTCAAGGAAACACTCCAGAGTGTTCTCCATCAGCATCGCTATGGTCATAGGACCCACGCCTCCAGGCACGGGAGTGACAAAGCCCGCGCGGCGCGATACCGACTCGAAGTCTATGTCCCCGGTCAGTTTACCCTCGGAAGTGCGGTTCATCCCCACATCTATCACGACGGCCCCCTTCTTGACCATATCCCCCCTCACCACGTTCTCCCTGCCCACGGCCACCACGAGTATGTCGGCCAGCAGGGTGACCGACTTGAGGTCGGCAGTGCGGGAGTGTGCTATGATGACCGTGGCGTTCTCGTCGAGCAGGAGCTTGGCCACGGGCTTGCCGACTATGTTGCTGCGCCCGACCACCACCGCCGTCTTGCCCGCAATCGGCACTCCGGTGCTCTTTATCAGTTCGATGATTCCCTTGGGGGTGCAGGGTTTGATGCAGGGCGTGCCGGTCCAGAGCGAGCCGACATTGAGGATGTGGAATCCGTCCACGTCCTTCTCGCGGGAGATGGCGTATATCACCTTGGATTCGTCTATATGCCCCGGCAGCGGGAGCTGCACGAGTATGCCGTCGACGGCGTCGTCCCGGTTGAGGCTGTCTATCGTCTCCAGCAGAGCCTGCTCGGAGACGGTCTGCGGCAGGGACACGAGGCGGGAGTCCATCCCGACATAGGCCGCCGCCTTGACCTTGTTGCGCACATAGACCTGACTTGCGGGGTTCTCCCCGACAATAATCACCGCGAGTGAGGGCTTGCGGCCATATTTCTCTTCAAGGACGGGAATCTGCTCCCTTATCCTGTCCTTGACGGCGAGGGATACCGCCTTGCCGTCTATAATCGCTGAAACGCTGTGTTCCATAGCGTAATGGGCTATGTCGTTACGGTAAAAAAGATTGTCGCATCTGATGCGCGAAATCCCGGAATAGACCTTCTCCCGCGCCTCGAATATGTCGCGGCCTTCGGCGACCGCCATCAGCACCCTGCCTCCGGAGGTGACTGTCTTCCCGTCCCGGAGGGCCGTGCCCATAGAGTAGAGCTTCACGTCGCGCACATCCTCCATCCCCTCTATCACCGCCCCCTTCTCATAGTGTCCCGGATACCCTCTGGAAGCCAGTACGACACCCATAGTCACGCTGTCCTTCCACCTGAGCGGGGAGGACGGTTCACGGCCGCACGCCACAGCATCGAAGATGTCATATATGTCGCTTTCCAGCAGCGGCAGCACGACTTCCGTCTCCGGATCGCCGAAACGCGCGTTGAACTCTATCACCTTCACTCCGTCCGGAGTCTTCATCAGTCCGCCGTAGAGGACTCCGCTCAGAGGCCTGCCCTCGCTGCACATAGCTTCCGCCGTGCGGCGAAGTATCTCCCTGAAGGCGAATTCCCTGTCCTCATCCGTGATGAAAGGAAGTCCGGTGCAGGCCCCCATCCCGCCGGTGTTGGGGCCCCTGTCGCCGTCGAAGGCGCGCTTGTGGTCCTGAGCGAGAGGCATAGGATAGACCCTGTCGCCGTCCACGAAGCACATAAAGGAGAATTCCGGCCCTTCAAGCCAGTCCTCCACTATGACCTTGCCTTCCCCGAAGCTGCGGTCGAGAAGCATATTCTTAAGAGCCTCTTCGGCCTGTGCGAAGTCCTGTGCTATGACCACCCCCTTGCCTGCGGCGAGGCCGTCGTACTTGATTACGGCCGGAAAAGGTCTGCCGCCCACATAGTCGAGGGCCTCCTTATAGCCGGTGAAGCTGCGGTAGCCGGCGGTAGGTATCCCGTATTTGAGCATCAGGCGCTTGGCGAACTCCTTGCTGCTCTCCAGCTCGGTGGCGGCGCGGCTGTGGCCGAATATCCTGAGGCCCGCCGCCCTGAACTCGTCGGCGATGCCTGCGGCAAGCGAGGCTTCCGGCCCCACCACCGTGAGGTCTATGCCCGTGCGCAGCGCGAAGTCCCTGAGGGCCTCAACGTCAGTGTCTGCGATATCCAGATTGTGAGCCTGCATCCCTATGCCGGCATTGCCCGGGGCGCACCATATCTCCCCCACCTGAGGGGAGCGGCTCAGCGCGTCCACTATGGCGTGGCAGCGTCCTCCGCCGCCGACTACGAGAACTTTTTTACCCATCACCTAATGTTTAAAGTGTCTGACTCCGGTCATCAGCATCGTGATGCCGCACTCGTCGGCCTTGGCGACCGCGTCGGCGTCCCTGATGCTCCCGCCCGGCTGCACGATGGCCTCCACCCCGTATCCGGCGGCGAGGGCGACCGTGTCGTCGAAAGGCAGGAAGCCGTCGGAAGAGAGCACAAGCCCTCCGGTATAGCCCGCGTCACGGGCCTGCTCCAGAGCTATGCGGGCCGAACCCACGCGGTTGGTCTGCCCCGCCCCGACTCCGACGGTATGTCCGTCGCACACCACCGCTATCGCGTTGGACTTGATGTGCTTGACTATTCTCCAGCCGAAGTCCATATCGCGCATCTGCGCCTCCGTAGGCTGTCTGCGGGTCACGCACATCGAAGGGTCCAGCTTCTCCGAAGCCGTGTCCAGACTCTGGGCGAGCATACCGCCGCAGACGCTGACATACTGCATCTGAGTCCCGGTGCCGGGAGTCATATCGACCTTCAGCAAGCGGAGATTCTTCTTGGAGGAGAGTATCCCGAGAGCCTCTTCCGAGAAGGACGGGGCGATGACTATCTCAAGGAATATCGGCTTCATCCCCAGCGCAATCTCCGCCGTGAGTTCGCGGTTGACCGCGACGATGCCGCCGTAGATGCTGACCTTGTCCGCCTCGTACGCGGCCTTCCAGGCCTGCTCGACGGTAGGGGCGACAGCGGCTCCGCAAGGGTTCATATGCTTGAGCGATATGCAGCACGGCTCCGCGAAGTCGCGTATCGTGCAGAGCGCCGCGTTGGCGTCCTGGATATTGTTGTAGGAGAGTTCCTTGCCCTGTATCTGCTCCGCGAACGGAAGCGCGTACGGAAGCCTTTCCTCCCCGGAGTAGAACTTCGCGCTCTGGTGAGGATTCTCCCCGTAGCGGAGAGGCTGCCTGAGTTCGTATTCGAGGAAGAGTTTCTCCGGGAGTCCCGCCTTCTCCCTCATATAAGAGGCTATGCGTATGTCGTATTCAGCCGTGTGCGTATATGCCTTGGCGGAGAGCTTCAGCCTGGTGGCGTCGGAGGTCGAGCCGTCCCGCTCCAGTTCGGAGAGCACCGTCCCGTAGTCGGCGGGGTCGCAGATTACCGTGACATCGCGCCAGTTCTTGGCCGAGCTGCGCAGCATCGAAGGGCCGCCGATGTCGATATTCTCCACCGCCTCCTCCATCGTGACCCCCTCGCGCTCCACCGTCTGACGGAAAGGATAGAGATTGACGCAGACGAGGTCTATCGTTCCTATCCCCTGCTCCTCAAGCGTGCGCATATGAGAAGGCATATCGCGGCGGGCGAGAATCCCCCCGTGAACCTTGGGATGCAGGGTCTTCACCCGGCCGTCGAGAATCTCGGGGAAACCCGTGACATCACTTATCCCCACAGTCTCCACTCCGCTGTCATCCAGCAGCTTCCGGGTGCCGCCGGTGGCGATTATCTCCCATCCGAGAGACACCAGCCCCTTTACGAAAGGCACAAGGCCCGTCTTGTCGCTTACGCTGACCAAAGCCCGCTTCTTGAAATTCATATCTTAAAATTTATTATAAATAAGCATTGTGCAGCTTCTAAACTTTTCTCCCTAAATTCCTTTCAATAATTTGTCTATTGTCTCGACATAGAGGCTGTGCTCTATCTTCTGTCCTATGCGGTGCACCTCCTCAGGGTCGTCCCCGCCGTAGTCGAACGCCCTCTGGGCGATGATGCGCCCGCCGTCGAGTTCGGAAGTGACATAGTGTATCGTGATGCCGTAAACCTTGACTCCGAACGCCACGGCCTGCTCCACCGCGTGAGCCCCGCGGAAAGACGGGAGCAGGGAGGGATGGATATTGACGATGCGCCCGCCATAGGCCTCCAGAAGCACGTCGGAGACTATGCGCATATACCCCGCAAGGCACACCAGGTCCACTCCGAGAGCGTCCATCCTGCGTATGATCTCCCTCTCGTAATCAGCCTTGCAGCCGTAGTCCCCGGGATTGAAGACAAAACTCTCCACTCCCCGCACGCGGGCCTTCTCCACCACTGCGGCGGCAGGCTTGTCGCAGACCATCAGCACCACATCGGCATTGAGCCGTCCTCCGGCGCAGGCATCGGCTATGGCCTCGAAATTGGATCCCGTGCCGCTCGCGAACACGGCAAGTCTTCCCTTCCTCTCCATATCAGATAATCTCGACTCCGCTCCTGCCGGTCACTCTTCCTATCACGGAAGCCTTCTCGCCCCGGGAAGCAAGTATCCCTATGGCTTTATCGGCCTCGGAAGCGTCGAGGACGATGACCATACCTATTCCCATATTGAAGATGTTGAACATCTCCCTGTGCGGCACTCCGCCCCATTTCTCCAGCATACGGAACACCGGCAGAATCTCCCAGCTCCCCTCCCTTATCTCCAGACCCTGTCCGGGGCGCAGCACGCGCGGGATGTTCTCGTCGAAGCCGCCTCCGGTGATGTGGCTGATGCCGTGCACGTCACAGCTGCGTATCACTTCCAGCACCTGTTTCACATAGATGCGCGTGGGGGTCAGCAGCACCTCCCCGAGACTGCGTCCGCCAAACTCCGGGATGACATCGGAGTACGAGAGTCCGTTGTCGGAGACTATCTTGCGCACGAGGCTGAATCCGTTGGAATGTACTCCGGAAGAGGCTATCCCCACCAGCACGTCCCCGACCTTCACCTTGCTGCCGTCGATGAGGGCTGACTTCTCAACCACTCCGGTGGTGTATCCGGCGATGTCGTATTCCCCGCCTTCATACATCCCCGGCATCTCGGCAGTCTCGCCCCCGACAAGCGCGCAGCCCGCCTGGCGGCAGCCCTCCGCGACCCCGGCGACGATGGCCTCTATCTTGGCCGGCTCATTGTGTCCGACGGCCACATAGTCGAGGAAAATCAGCGGTTCGGCCCCCTGGGCCAGCACATCGTTGACACACATCGCCACGGCGTCGATTCCCACCGTGTCGTGCCTGTCCATAGCGAAGGCTATCTTGAGTTTGGTACCCACCCCGTCGGTGCCGCTGACCAGCACCGGTTCCCTTACTCCGAGGGAGGAAAGGTCGAACATCCCCCCGAACGAGCCTATGCCGCCCATCGAACCGGGCCTCGCGGTGGAGGCCACATGCTGTCTGATGCGGCGGACGACTTCATATCCGGCTTCGAGGTTAACGCCTGCGTTTTCGTATGATTTAGCCATATGTCTGATTGTTTCTTATTCTCCGAGTGATGTAAGTCTCCGCAGCACTTCTTCGTATGAAGGCATAATGTTGCCGAGGTCGTGGCGGAAACGGTCCTTGTCCAGACGGCTGTCCGTAGCCGCGTCCCAGAAGCGGCAGGTGTCCGGGCTTATCTCGTCCGTCAGCATTATCCTCCCCGCGCAGTCGCGCCCGAACTCCAGCTTGAAGTCGATGAGCCTGATGCCGGCACGCTCCAGGAGTCCCTTGAGCAGGCCGTTGACCTTGCGGGCGATATCGTAGATGACGTCAAGGTCTTCGAAACCGACTATCCCCAGGGCCACCGCCTGGCTGTCATTGATCATCGGGTCGCCGAGCGAGGAGTCGTTGTAGTTGAGGTCGTAGATGACGGTCGCGGGTTTCGTGCCCTCCTCCAGAGCCAGCCTGTCGGCAAGCGAGCCGGCGATATAGTTGCGCACCACGAGCTCCAGCGGGATGATGCGGCACTTGCGGCAGAGCTGTTCGCGCTCGTTGAGTCTGGAGATGAAATGGGTATATATCCCGTTGCGCTGGAGATAGCCGAAGATGCAGGACGAGATGGCGTTGTTGACTATGCCCTTGCGCGGGAAGACGGCGGTCTTGACGTTGTTGAACGCCGTAGCCACATCCTTGAAGCGGAAAATCACCGTCTCCGGGTCATCCGTCGCAAACACCTGCTTCTCGTTGCCGTCGAATATGAGTTCTCCCTTGACCATAACGCTATCTTTTCTTGCGGAAATACCTCACCGCGTTGTCGAAGAGCGGCTGCTCCATATCTTCGTCGATGTTTTTGAACAGATTCCTCTCGTAACGCTCCGAATGGCCCATCTTGCCGAGTATCAGCCCGTCCCGGCTGATGATGCCCTCGATGGCATAGAATGAGCCGTTGGGATTGTACGGGGACTCCATCGTCACCTCCCCGGTGATGGGATTGGCGTAGCGGAACGCCACCTGACCGTTCTCGAAGAGCTCACGGGCGAGAGCCTCGCCGACGACGAACTTGCCCTCGCCGTGGCTGAAGGCCACCGTATGGATGTCGCCCTCCTTCATCCCGGCAAGCCACGGCGAGCGCGTAGAGCAGACGCGCGTACTGGCCATACAGGAGATGTGGCGGTTGATGTCGTTGCGGAAGAGTGTCGGAGAATCCTGGCTCACGCAGCCCGTCCTGCCATAAGGCAGAAGCCCGCTCTTGACGAGGGCCTGGAAGCCGTTGCAGATGCCGAGTATCAGTCCGCGACGCTCAAGGAGAGAGGCGATGGCCTCGGATATATCCCTATTCTCCAATACATTGGCTATGAATTTGCCGCTTCCGTCAGGCTCGTCCCCTGCGGAGAATCCGCCGGAGAGCATAAGTATCTGACATTCGGAGATGTTCTTCCGCATCTCGGCGATGGACTCCTGTACATCCTCCGCGCAGAGGTTGCGGAAGACCCCGAAGCGCACTTCCGCGCCGGCCTTGCGGAAGGCCTTGGCGCTGTCGTAGTCGCAGTTGGTGCCGGGGAATACGGGGATATATACGAGCGGCCTGTCCACCGGGCCTCCGGCGTAGCGCGGCTCCCTGTAGGCGGGGGCGGAGGCTTTCACCGACATAAGGGCCTTGTGCGCCGCAGGGACGCTCTGCGGATAGACGCGGGAATACCTCCTCCCGTTGGCCTCCATCAGATCGTCTATGCTTATCTTCTCCCCGTTGATGCGTATCGTGCAGTCGTCGCCGTCAGTGACTTCTCCCAGCCTTATGGCGGACGGGAAGTCGAGTTCGGTCTCTGACTCCACGACGACGGATCCCGGCACGCAGCTGAAGAGTTCGTCCTCGGAGACGCTTATGTCCGCTCCGAACATATTGCCGAAGGACATCTTGGCTATGGCCTCTGCCACTCCGCCGAAGCCGACGGCCCAGGCCGAAACTATGTCGCGGGAGAGTATCCGGGAGCGGATATAGCTCCATGAGGCCTTGAGGCCCTCCACGTCAGGCATCCTGTCCGGGAGCGGAACGTGGCGGAAGAGGTAGATATGGTTGCCGCCCCACTTGAACTCCGGAGATATCACCTCCGATGCGTCAAGCGTGGCGATGCCGAAGGATATGAGGGTCGGAGGCACGCTGATATGCCCGAAAGTGCCGCTCATCGAGTCCTTGCCGCCTATGGACGGAAGCCCGAATGCGAGCTGCATCCTGAGCGACCCCAGCAGGGCGGCGAGCGGCCTGCCCCAGCTGTGCGGGTCGGAAGTCATCCTCTCGAAATATTCCTGGCAGGAGAAGCGCATACGCGAATAGTCTCCGCCTGCGGCGACAATCTTGGCGCAGGCCTCCACCATAGAATAGGCGGCCCCGTGATAAGGACTCCAGGAGGAGATGAAAGGATTGTATCCGAAGGCCATCATCGAGGCGGTGTCTGTGTAGCCGTCCGTCGGCAGCTTCTGCACGGAAACCTGGGTCTCGGTGGCCTGCAGCGCACCGCCGTAAGGCATCAGCACCGTGGAGCGGCCCACAGTGGAGTCGAACATCTCCACAAGGCCCTTCTGCGAGGCGACATTGGGCATCTCCATCACGGAGAGCATCTTCTCCCTGAGGCAGCCCCCCTCCGGACGGAACACGAACGGGTCTCTGTCCTCCACTCCGCCGACCGTCGCGGAGGCATAGTGCTTCGCACCCGCGCTGTCGATGAATTCGCGGCTGAGGTCGGCCACCTTCTCCCCCGCATAGAACATCCGCATCCTTCCGCCGTCCGTCACGTCGGCGACATAGGTCACTTCGACGTTCTCGCTGCGGCACAGCTGCTCGAAAGCCTCCCTGTCCGAAGAGCATATCACCACGGCCATACGCTCCTGGGACTCGCTGATTGCGAGTTCAGTAGGATTGAGTCCGCTGTATTTGACGGGAATCCTGTCCAGATATATGTCGAGTCCGGGGGCAAGCTCCCCTATCGCCACGCTCACGCCGCCGGCCCCGAAGTCGTTGGATTTCTTTATCAGCCGCGTCACCTCCGGACGGCGGAAGAGACGCTGGAGCTTGCGCTCCTCCGGGGCGTTGCCCTTCTGCACTTCGCTGCCGCATTTCTCGATGGAGGATTCGTTATGCTCCTTGGACGAGCCTGTCGCGCCTCCTATGCCGTCCCTGCCCGTGCGTCCTCCCAGAAGCAGGATGACGTCTCCCGGACAAGGGCTTTCGCGGCGCACGTTCTCCGCCTTCACCGCCCCGACCACGGCCCCGACTTCGAGCCGCTTCGCGACATAGCCGTCGTGATATATCTCCCTGACCTGCGTGGTGGCAAGGCCTATCTGGTTGCCGTAGCCGGAGTAGCCGGCAGCCGCCTTGCGGCTGATAAGCTTCTGCGGAAGCTTACCGGGCAGCGTCCCGCTGACCGGCCGGCATATGTCCCCCGCACCCGTCACGCGCATAGCCTGATAGACATAGGCCCGTCCGGACAGAGGGTCGCGTATAGCCCCGCCCAGACAGGTCGCGGCCCCGCCGAAAGGCTCTATCTCCGTAGGATGGTTGTGAGTCTCGTTCTTGAACTGCAGCAGCCACTTCTCCTTCCTCCCGTCCACGTCCACATCCACATAGATGCTGCACGCATTGTTCTCCTCGCTCTGCTCAAGGTCGTCGAGCAGGCCCTTCTTCCTGAGGTACCGCGCCCCTATCGTGGCTATCTCCATCAGACAGAGGCTCTTCCCCTCCCGTCCGAGCTCTCTTCGCACCGCCTTCAGCTCCTCTATGGAAGCCTCTATCTCCGGACGGATGAACGAGTCCTCCACCCCGACGCTCTCCAGCTCCGTGGTGAATGTCGTATGGCGGCAGTGGTCGCTCCAATAGGTATCGAGGATGCGCAGCTCGGTCTCCGTGGGATTCCTGCGCTCGGAGCGGAAATATTTCACCACCTCCGCGAGGTCGTCCGCATTCATCGCGAGTCCCCGGCGGGAGCGGAAATCCTCATATTCCTCCGCCTTCATCTCCGTGAAGGAGTCCAGGGCCGCGAGCGGGGTCACCTCGGCCTTCCCGCCGTACTCCAGCACGGACAGGTCCTTCGGTCGGGATTCCACCGCATTTATATAATAGTGTCTCACCGCCGCGAGGTCCTCTTCGGAGACCCCGCCGTCGAAAATCAGCAGGCGCGAACTTCTAATCTGCACGTCAGCCTCCGGGTCGATGAGGTGGACGCAGTCCACTGCGGACGAAGCCCTCTGGTCGAACTGTCCGGGGACATACTCCACGGCGAGATATCTGAGGCCCTCAAGCGGGCAGAGGTCGCTGACGGTGTCCGTCACCCTCTCGCCGAAGACGGTGTAGCGGCATTTATCGAGCAGGGCGTCCGTGAATCCGAAGAGGTCGTACACATTCAGCAGTCTCAGGGAACGGATGGAGAGAGAGAGGTTCTCGTTGAATTCATTCCGCAGGCTCTCGGCCTCCACCTGAAATTCCGGACGCTTCTCTACAAATATGCGGTGTGCTTTCATATGTCTCTGCTACAGTTCTGTCTGAAGTACCTTGTCGGCCTGGCTCCGGCGGAACTCTTCGAGCTTCCCGCGCAGGTCCGCGTCCTGCAGCGCGAGTATCGAGACCGCGTAGAGGGCGGCGTTGCGCGCCCCGTTGATGGCCATCGTGGCCACCGGTACGCCCGAAGGCATCTGGACTATCGACAGCAGGGAATCGAGTCCGTTCAGAGCAGCGCTCCTTATCGGAACTCCTATCACGGGGAGCGGAGTCATCGCCGCCGCCATCCCCGGGAGATGGGCCGCTCCGCCCGCCCCGGCAATCACGATATCAACCCCCCTCTGCGCTGCGGAAGCCATATATTCACAGAAAAACTGAGGCGTGCGGTGGGCGCTGATGACCTTCTTCTCATAAGGCACGCCGAATTCGTCGAGAGTCACGCAGGCGGCTGACATCACTTCCCAGTCGCTCTTCGACCCCATAATGATACTGACTTTCATTTCTGCTATAAGGTTTAGAAGCTGTTTTGAAATAATTCCTCTCTTTTCTTACACGGCCTTTCCGGTAAGCCGCAAAATTACAACTTCGCCCCGTGCTCTGCAAATCAAGTTATTGACAATCCGATGTTGATAACTTTATTCTTCGACAAATCCAAAATTTGCCTATCTTTGTACGATTACGGTGCAGTTAGCGGAAATCGATGAAACAGGACATTTTGCTCAGAGGAGACGGTCCCGACATTCTGATAAGGGACGGGGTCATCTGCAGGAAAGGCTACAACCTGCAGACAGGGCGGGACGTCCGCATAATCGACACTTCCGGATGTCTGGTCAGCTACGGCTTCGCCGACATACATGTCCACTTCAGAGAACCGGGAGAGGAATATAAGGAAACCATACGCAGCGGCTCGCTCGCGGCAGCCGCAGGCGGCTATACCACCGTCTGCACTATGCCCAACCTCACCCCCGTGCCGGACACCCCGGAGCATCTCGCCGTCGAGAGGGAGATAATCGGACGCGACGCCTGCATCGAGGTACTCCCCTACGCCTCCATCACCCTTGGCCGCGAGGGGAAGACTCCGGTGGACTTCGCCGCGCTGAAGGGAAGCTGCGTCGCGTTCTCGGACGACGGCAGCGGGGTTCAGAGCGAAGAGACTATGCTCACCGCCATGCGGGAGGCCGCAAGGGAAGACTGCATCATCGCAGCCCACTGCGAGGACAATTCCCTGCTTGACGGAGGCTATATCCACGACGGACGCTACTGCTCCGCGCACGGACACAGGGGCATCTCCTCCGAGAGCGAGTGGAGGCAGATACGGCGTGACCTCAGGCTCTGCGAAGAGAGCGGCTGCCGCTACCACATATGCCACATCTCCACGGCCGAGAGCGTGGAACTGGTCCGCAAGGCCAAGAAAGACGGCCTCAGGGTCAGCTGCGAGACCGCCCCGCACTATCTCTGCCTGTGCGAGGACGATATGCGGGAGGATGGAAGATTCAAGATGAATCCGCCCCTGCGCAGCGCCGCCGACCGGGACGCCCTGATTGAGGCTCTGAGAGACGGCACGATAGACGCGATAGCCACCGACCACGCCCCGCACAGCGCGGAGGAGAAGTCGCGGGGGCTGAAAGGCAGCGCGATGGGAATAGTGGGGCTGGAGACGGCCTTCCCGGTGCTATACAGCTCTCTGGTACTCGGCGGGAAGATTTCGCTGGAAAGGCTCACCGATGCGCTCTGCGCGTCCCCGAGGCGGATTTTCCGGCTCGGCGGAGGCTCTCTGGAAGAGGGAGCGAGGGCGGATATCTGCGTGATTGACCTCAACGAAGAATACGTCATAGACAGCAGCCGCTTCCTCTCTATGGGACGCTCCACCCCGTTTGACGGGCGGAGAGTCCGGGGGCGGGTGAAGCTGACGCTCAAGGACGGGAGAATCGTTTACGAAATTTAAGAAGCTGTTTTGAAATGCAGAAATTATCATTCAGAATAGACGGCAACGATGCTGTGGCGCGGAACACTTTCCGGCTCAGACTCAGCGCCGATGTTCCGGTCGCGGTCAGCGGCGGCCAGTTCGTGGACATAGCGCTGGAAGGATTCTTTCTGCGGAGACCGATTTCCGTGTGCGACTGCGGTGACGGCACTCTCACCCTGCTCTACAAGAGCGTCGGGGCCGGCACTCTGCAGTTGTCCCGTATGCGTCCCGGAGAGAGTCTCGACCTGCTCTGCGGACTCGGTCACGGATTCTCCCCAGATGCCTGCCGCAGCGACGCGCTGCTTGTCGGAGGCGGACTGGGCGCGGCCCCGCTGCATCTGCTGTGCAGGGAGCTGCTTTCCCGGGGGAAAAGGGTCACGGCCGTGCTGGGATTCAACAGCGCCGACGAGATTGTGCTTCAGGACGAGTACCGCGCTATGGGAGTCACTCCTCTCATCGCCACTCTCGACGGCAGCGCCGGGGTCAGGGGCTTCGTGACGGACGCGATACTCAAGGCCGCCCCGCAGTACGACTTCTTCTATACCTGCGGGCCTATGAAGATGATGCAGGCCGTCTGCTCCGCGCTCGACTGCGGAGGGGAGGCCTCCCTGGAGGAGAGGATGGGATGCGGAGCGGGATTCTGCTACGGATGCAGCTGCCGCACCGTACCCGGAGCAAGAAGAATATGCAAGGACGGACCTGTTTTCAGAAAGGAGGACATAATATGGCAATAGACCTCTCTACGGAACTCTGCGGAGTGCGTCTCGACAACCCCGTGATCCCCGCCAGCGGCTGCTTCGGCTTCGGGCTGGAACTCGCCGGCGAATTTGACCTCAACCTTCTGGGGGCAATCTGCCTCAAGGGGACGACGGAAGATCCGCGCTTCGGCAACCCTACCCCGCGCATCGCCGAATGCAGCGGAGGGATGATCAACTCCGTCGGACTCCAGAACCCCGGCATAGACGCTCTCGTCGGCGAGAAAGTGCCGCAGCTGCGCAGACTGTACGGCAAGCCCGTCATCGCCAATATCAGCGGCTTCTCCGTCGGAGAATACGAACGCTGCTGCGCCAAGGCCGACGCCTGCCCCGGGATAGACATCATAGAAGTCAATGTCTCCTGCCCCAATGTGCATAACGGCGGGATGGCCTTCGGCACGAGCGCGAAAGCCGCCGCCCAGGTCACTGCGGCGGTCAAGGCAGTATGCCGCAAGCCCGTATTCGTCAAGCTCAGCCCCAATGTTACCGACATAGTGGAGATCGCCCGCGCCTGCGAGGATGCCGGAGCGGACGGACTCACCCTCATCAACACCCTGCTCGGGATGAGGATAGACATACGCCGGAGGCGGCCTGTCGTGGCGGCAGGGACTGGAGGATTCTCCGGAAGGGCCGTCTTCCCGGTGGCGCTCAGGATGGTATATCAGGTCTCCCGCGCCTGCCATATCCCTGTGATGGGCTGCGGCGGAGTGGCCTGCGCGGAGGATGTGGTGGAGATGATGATGGCGGGGGCTTCGGCGGTGCAGGTCGGGGCGGAGAACATCCGCAACCCCTATGCCTGCCCGGAAATCATCGCAGCGCTTCCGCCCCTTATGGAAAGCCTCGGAATAGAAAGAATCAAAGATATAATAGGAACAGTATGGCAAGAGACGTAATCATAGCCTGCGACTTCAGCGGCAGGAAGGAAACGATGGATTTTCTGGACCTTTTCGGAGAAGGGCGCAAGCCTTTCGTCAAGATAGGGATGGAACTTTTCTACAGTGAAGGGCCGGACATAGTCAGGGCCATAAGGGCCAGGGGACACAGGATTTTCCTCGACCTCAAGCTTCACGACATCCCCAACACGGTCAGAAAGGCCTGCAAGGTGCTTTCGGGTCTGGACATAGATATGTGCAATGTCCACAGCGCAGGCACGGTCGAGATGATGCGGGCAGCCCTCGAAGGACTCACCCGGGCCGACGGAAGCCGTCCGCTGCTGATTGCGGTCACCCAGCTCACATCCACGAGCGAGGAGCGGATGCGCGAAGAACTGATGATAGACGCGCCGATGGGCGACGTGATAGCGCATTACGCTTCCAACGCCCGCAGCGCCGGACTCGACGGGGTGGTATGCTCCCCTCTTGAGGCGGGGATAGTGAAGAAGGTCTGCGGCAGCGGCTTTCTCGCCGTCACTCCGGGAGTGCGCTTCGCCTCCGGCGGCAACGATGACCAGGCCCGCGTCACCACTCCTGCGCAGGCCCGCGAAATCGGCTCCGACTACATAGTCGTGGGCCGCCCGATCACCGCCGCCCCGGATCCTGTGGCGGCTTATGAAAGATGCGTCAGGGAGTTTCTGAATCAATGACATATAATAACATATGGAGAGAATCATAGCACATGAGCTCCTGTCCATCGGAGCCGTATTCCTCCGCCCGGAGGAGCCGTTTACCTGGGCCAGCGGCATCAAGAGTCCCATCTACTGCGACAACCGCCTGACTCTGTCTTCGCCCGAGGTAAGGCAGAAGATAGAAGTCGGGCTGGCCGGGATTGTGATGAAATATTACCCTGAGTGTCAGATGCTTATGGGTACTTCAACCGCAGGAATAGCGCACGCGGCCATCACCGCCTCCATTCTCGGCCTCCCTATGGGCTATGTCCGGGGCGAAGCCAAGAGCCACGGACGCGGCAACCGCATCGAAGGACGGATGGAGAAAGGCGCGAAGGTGGTGGTCATCGAAGACCTCATCTCGACCGGAGGCAGCGCGATAGAGGTCGTGCAGGCTCTCCGCGAGGAAGGGGCGGAAGTGCTGGGCATCGCCAGCATCTTCACCTACGGCATACGCAAGGGGCTGGCGCGACTGGAGGAGGCCGGCACGGTCAACCGTTCCCTGAGCAATCTCGACGCCCTCGTGGAAGTGGCGGCGGAGGAAGGCTACATAGCGGAGGAATGGAAGAGCAAGATACTCGAATTCAGAGACAATCTATAGTTTTATGAAACACCTCATCGACCCTACGGACCTCAGCCGCGAAGAAACCGACGAGATACTCTCGCTTGCGGAGGACATAATACGCGACAGGGAGAGCTACCGGGAAAGGATGGCTCACCGCAAACTCGCCACTCTCTTCTATGAACCGAGCACCCGCACGCGGCTCAGCTTCACCGCCGCGATGATGGAGCTGGGAGGCGGCGTGCTGGGATTCTCGGATGCCAAGAATTCTTCCGTCAGCAAGGGAGAGACCGTGCGGGACACCATCAGAGTGGTGGGCTGCTTCGCCGACATCATAGCTATGCGCCACCACCTCGAAGGTGCGCCGCTCGTTGCGGCGGAAGTATCCAAAGTACCGATAATCAATGCGGGAGACGGCAGCCACAGCCACCCGACCCAGACTCTGACGGACCTGCTGACGATACGGCGCGAACTCGGAGGGATAGACGGGATTACGATAGGATTCTGCGGCGACCTCCGCTTCGGACGCACGGTTCACTCCCTGATCAAGGCCCTCTCACGCTACGCCGGAGTGCGCGTCGTGCTGATAGCCCCCGACGAGCTGCGGCTCCCGGACTACATCAAGCACGATGTCTGCGACCGTATGGGAGTGGAATACAAGGAGACGGGCAATCTCGACGAGGTCCTTCCGGAGCTTGACGTGCTGTATATGACGAGGGTGCAGAAGGAGCGCTTCCTCGACGAGGACGAGTTCGACAGGGTGAAGGACAGTTTCGTGCTGGATGCCAGAAGGATGGCTCTGGCCAAGAAAAGGATGGCGGTGCTGCATCCTCTGCCGAGGGTCAACGAGATCCTCACCGAGGTGGACGACGACCCGAGAGCGGCATATTTCCGTCAGGTGGAGAACGGCAAGTTCGTCCGTATGGCGCTGATATGCAAGCTGCTGGAGTGGAAGGACGATAGCCTCCACGCTATGCCGTCTTCGGAGTCCCCCATTGTCGACTCCTCCCTGCACTGCTCCAACCCGAAGTGCATCTGCAACAGCGAGAAGGTCCAGCCGCGCTTCCGCCGCTCCGACGAGGGCGTCACGCGCTGCTGGTACTGCGACGCGAAGGTTAGATAAAATGTGTTTGAAAAATGGACAAAAAACTGCATCTTGCATCCATCTGCGTAAAAGGTGGCTACACCCCCGGCAACGGCGAGCCGGTAGAGCCGCCGATCATCCAGAGCACGACATTCAAATATGACAATTCCGAAGAGATGGCGATGCTCTTCGACCTCAAGAAAGAGGGATATTTCTACACCCGCCTCCAGAACCCGACCAACGACGCCGTGGCGAAGAAAATCGCCCAGCTCGAAGGCGGTGTCGGGGCCGTGCTGACCAGCAGCGGCCAGGCGGCCAACTTCTACGCCGTATTCAACATCTGCGGCGCGGGAGACCACATCGTCGTCTCCAACGAAATCTACGGCGGTACCTACAATCTCTTCGGCGTGACGCTCAAGAAGATGGGCATCGACTGCACCTTCGTCAACCCGGACGCGGACGAGCGGGAGCTGCAGAAGGCGTTCCGCCCGGAGACCAGGGCCGTGTTCGGCGAGACCGTCAGCAATCCGGGCTGCGCGGTGCTGGATATCGAGAAATTCGCCCGCCTCGCGCACGGCAACGGCGTCCCCCTCATCGTGGACAACACCTTCGCGACCCCGATCAACTGCCGCCCGTTCGAGTGGGGGGCCGACATCGTGACGCACAGCACCACCAAATATATGGACGGCACGGCCACCCAGGTCGGCGGGGTCGTGGTGGACAGCGGCAATTTCGACTGGATGGCGCATAGCGACAAGTTCCCCGGACTCTGCACCCCGGACGCAAGCTATCACGGACTCGTCTATGTCGAGGCGTTCGGCAAGATGGGATATACGACCAAGCTTGTGGCGCAGCTGATGCGCGACCTGGGTTCCATCCCCGCCCCGATGAATGCGTTTCTGCTCAATATCGGGCTGCAGACCCTCCATCTGCGTATGGAAAGACACTGCAGCAACGCCCTGAAAGTGGCGGAGTTCCTGCAGGCCGACCCGCGTGTGGCCTGGGTGCATTTCAGCGGGCTGGAGGGTGACCGCTATCACGCACTTGCCGAAAAATATCTGCCC
>CAVGPE010000029.1:0-10588 GCA_963631065.1 Ruminococcus bicirculans (ex Wegman et al. 2014) | reverse complement strand
CTCCTGCGGCGTGATGGCTCTCGGACTCAAGGGCAGCCGGGAGACCGCGATAAAGTTTATGGATTCTCTGCGGATGATCAACATCGCGACCCACGTGGCCGATGCTCGCACCTGCGTGCTGCATCCTGCGAGCCACACGCACCGCCAGCTCTCGGACGAGCAACTGAAAGAGGCCGGGATTGCTCCCGACCTCATCCGACTCTCCGTCGGCCTGGAAGATGTCCGCGACATCATCGCCGACCTCAAACAGGCCCTCGACAGTATTTAGATTGGGGCGGCAGCCTCAATCTAAATAGTTCCCTGTTCAAGCATCGCGGTAGCGACCTTCATAAAGCCGGCGATATTCGCCCCCTTCACATAGTCGATGCTGCCGTCGCTCTGCGTACCGTACTTGACACAGGCCTCGTGGATGGACTTCATAATATAGTGAAGCTTCGCATCCACCTCCTCGCCGCTCCAGCTGATGTGGGAGGCGTTCTGGGTCATTTCAAGACCTGAAGTGGCCACGCCGCCCGCATTTACAGCCTTGCCCGGAGCAAAGAGAATGCCGTGCTTCTGGAAATAGTGTATCGCGCCAGGCTGGCAGCCCATATTGGAAACCTCGCAGCAGCACCAGGTGCCGCCCTCGACAAGTTCCCTTGCGTCCTCCTCGGAAAGCTCGTTCTGGAACGCGCACGGCAGGGCTATGTCGCACTTCACGCTCCAGGCCTTCTTACCTGCGGTGAAACGCGCCTTGTCCGGGAACTTCACGGCCATATCCTCGACCATATTGCGGTTGGACGCGCGCATCACGAGCATATAGTCAATCATCTCCGGAGTGATGCCGTCAGGAATCTCGCACACTCCGTCAGGTCCGGAGACGGCAACGACCTTCGCGCCGAGCTCGACAGCCTTCTTGCAGGCGCCCCAGGCCACATTGCCGAAGCCGGAAACCGCTATCCTGCATCCTTTCAGCTCCTTGCCGGCTTTCTCGAGAAGATAGTGCGTAAAATAGAGAGCGCCGTAGCCGGTGGCCTCCGGGCGGAGGATTGAACCTCCCCATGTGGCGCCCTTGCCGGTGAGGACTCCCGTATTGTACTGACGGGCCAGCTTCTTGTACATTCCGTAGAGGTAGCCTATCTCGCGCCCGCCGACCCCCACATCTCCGGCAGGGATGTCCTGGTCCGGACCGATGCAGTTCCAGAGTTCAAGCATAAACGCCTGGCAGAAGCGCATTATCTCCTCGTTGGACTTGCCCGTAGGGTCGAAATCCGAACCTCCCTTCGCTCCGCCCATAGGGAGGGTGGTGAGGGCGTTCTTGAACGTCTGTTCGAATCCGAGGAACTTCAGCATCGACACAGACACCGCCCTGTGGAAGCGCAGGCCGCCCTTGTAAGGTCCGATGGCGCTGTTGAACTGAATCCTGTAGCCTGTATTGGTCTGGACATCCCCTCTGTCATCCACCCAGGTGACGCGGAAGGTGAAGATACGGTCAGGCTCCACCATCCTCTCCACAATCCTGGCCTTCTCGAACTCAGGATGCTGATTATAGACTTCCTCAATGGATTCCAACACCTCCTGTACCGCCTGGAGATATTCGTTCTCTCCCGGGTACTTGGCCTGGAGACGGGCCATTATGTCCTTTGTCTTCATATTGTTATGTGGTTTATTTGACCTCCCAGGTTGAACCGCTGTGCAGGAGGTCATCTACACAGTGTATCTTGGATTTTGTCATCACTTCCTTGACCTGGTCGCGCACGCCGTCATCGTAGGTGATGTCCTTCACGTCGCGTATCACGCCGAGAGCCACCGGATAGTCCGGACCCTTCATCTCGGCCAGGGCCATATGTATGCCGATATTGTCGGCGTGCGCATCGTGGACGAGAATGTCCTCCTCCGTAAAGCCACCCTCGCCTATATGCACGGCACGGATTTTCTTCCCGTCATAGATGAGACCCTTGTCCCGGTTCTTGCCGAATATCATACGCTCGCCCTGCCTGAGAATGATGGTATGGTCGGCCTTCACGGCCGGATCGGAGAGGTTCTTATGCGCTCCGTCATTGAATATCACGCAGTTGGTGAGCATCTCCATCACCGAGCATCCGTCGTGGAGAGCTGCGGCGGTCATTATCTCCTCGTTGAGTTTCAGCTCCACGTCCAGTGAGCGGGCGAAGAATGTCCCCTTCGCCCCCAGCACGAGCGCACCCGGGTTGAACGGATGTTCCACCGTGCCGTAAGGCGAGGTCTTGGTGACCGCCCCGAACTTGGACGTCGGAGAGTACTGCCCCTTGGTCAGGCCGTATATCTGATTGTTGAAGAGGATGATGTTGATGTCGATATTGCGCCGTATGGCGTGGATGAAGTGGTTGCCTCCGATGGCGAGCGCATCTCCGTCCCCGCAGGCCTGCCATACGGTAAGCCAGGGATTGGCCACCTTGATGCCGGTGGAGATGGCCGTCGCGCGCCCGTGGATGCTGTGGAAGCCGTAAGTGTCCATATAATAAGGCAGGCGCGAGGAGCATCCGATGCCGGACACCACCACATAGCGTTCCTTGTCATAGTTCAGAGCCTGACTCACCTTGGGCAGAGCCCTCTGCAGAGCGGCAAGCACGGCGTGGTCGCCGCAGCCCGGACACCAGCGCACTTCCTGGTCGCTCTTGAAGTCCTTGAATGTCAATGTCGCCATAGTGCCTATAACTCCTTTCTTATAGCTTCAGTCAGTTCGCTCACGAGGAACGGCTGACCCTGAATCTTGTTGAACTTGCGGATTTCCAGATGCGGGAAACGGGTGCGCAGATAGTCGGCGAACTGGCCGCTGTTGAGTTCGCACACCAGTATCTTCCCGAAGGAGGAGAGAATCTTCTCAGTGTTGGACGGAAGAGGGTTGATATAGTCGAAATGCACATAGGACACATCGTCCATCTCGCTGACTGCCGCATAGATATGGCCGTATGTGCCGCCCCAGCCGACAACGAGCAGAGAGCCGCTCTCCGGGCCGTGCGCCATCTCAAGCTGCGGGATGAAGCCGGCTATGCGCTCCACTTTCCCGGCACGCTCCGCCACCATAAGGGCGTGGTTGGCGGGGTCAGTGGAAAGCACCCCGTCGTGGTTCTTCTCCAGACCGCCCACACGATGCTCGAAGCCCTTCTGTCCCGGAATCGCCCATCGGCGCACCAGAGTCTGCGGGTCACGCCTGAACGGATGGAACTTCTCCCCCTCCTTGAGTATTCCCTGGACGAAAGGAGGCCTGATTTCCGGATAATCCTTCATAGCCGGAATCCTCCATGGTTCCGAACCGTTGCCGAGGAAGCCCTCGGAGAGCAGCAGCACCGGAGTCATATGTTCGAGGGCTATCTTCGCCGCCATAAACGCCGCATCGAAGCAGTGGGCCGGAGAATGGGCCGCCACCACCGCCATCGGACACTCGCCGTTGCGCCCGTAGAGGGCCTGGTTGAGGTCGGACTGCTCGGTCTTGGTAGGAAGTCCCGTAGAAGGGCCGCCCCTCTGCACGTCGATGACGACAAGAGGGAGCTCCGCCATCACCGCGAGTCCCATAGCCTCGGACTTCAGCGAGAGGCCCGGGCCGGAAGTTGTCGTCACGGCGAGGTTGCCGGCAAATGATGCGCCTATCGCCGTACAGATGCCGGCGATTTCGTCCTCGGCCTGCAATGTCTTGGCCCCCAAGCTCTTGTGAATGGCGAGCTCTTCCAGGATGGCCGTCGCCGGCGTTATCGGATAAGAACCGCAGAACAGCGGCAGCCCGGACTTCTCCGATGCCGCGAGCAGCCCCCAGGCCGTCGCCTGATTGCCGGTGATGTTGCGGTATGTCCCCTTCGCGAGATTCTTTACAGGCTCGACGACATAGGTATTGGCTATAATCTGCAGGTTGGAGGCGTAGTTGAATCCGTCCTGCAGCACCTTCCTGTTCGGGGCAATCATCTCCGGATGCTTCTTGGAGAACTTCCTCTCAAGATATTCGAAGATGTAGTCCAGCGGACGGTTGTAGATGAAGCAGGCAATACCGAGAGTGAACATATTCTTGCACTTCACGACGGACTTGTTGTCCAGGCCGCTGTCCTTTAGGCTCTCGGCGGTCATAGTGGTTATAGGCGCGACAATCAGCGTCCTGTCATCCACGCCGAGTTCCCTGAACGGGTCGCCGGTCTCGAAGCCGGCCTTGCGCAGTCCGGCGTCGTCGAAGGCGTCCTGGTCTACAAGTATCATAGCGTGACGCTTGCACCACTTGGCGTTGGTCTTCAGCGCGGCTGGATTCATCGCGACGAGAAGGTCGCAATAGTCCCCCGGCGTGGAAACCTTGCCGTTGCCTATATGTATCTGGAAACCAGACACTCCCGACACTGTTCCGTGCGGGGCGCGAATCTCCGCAGGATAGTCCGGAAAGGTGGAAAGTCCGTTGCCGTAGATGGCCGACATATCTGCAAAAAGAGATCCGGTGAGTTGCATCCCATCACCCGAATCTCCTGCAAATCTGATCACCACATCCTTGGCGTCAATGATTTTATGTTGCATTACGAAGTATTGGTTAGTGTAGTTTCAGCGGTCAGAAAGCCCTGCCCGCAGGCAGGGCGCGATTTCTCAAAACAGCTTCTAGTTCGTCCCCGCAGCCTGAGCCTGCTGCTGAGCCTGAAGCTCCGCCTGCAGAGACTCGAGAGTGCGGTCGTCGGCGATGCCGAGGGCCTTGCGCGCCTGCGGAGTCAGATCCGTGCTCTGGGTCTCGTCGTAGTAGAGAAGACTGTTGATGTCGAATACATATACATATCCCCCCTGCTTGGCAAGTTCCTTCACGGTGTCCTGAGCCTTCTTGTAGATAGGGGCCATCAGGGTCTGCTGCTGCTGCTGAAGCTCGGCGTCCACAGACTGGCTGAACTCCTGGATGCGCTGCTGTATCTCGGTGAGCTCCTTCTCCTTGCTCTCGCGGATGGCGGTGGTCCAGGTGTTCGCCTTGGAGCTGTACTGGGAGTATTTGGTGTTGAATTCCTCCACCATAGCCTGATATGTCTCCTGAGCCTCCTTGCTTGAAGCGGCCATAGTCTCACGGGCCTTGTCGGCTTCCGGGCAGAGCTGTACGAGCTCGGAGAAGCTCACATGCGCGAATTTAGGCTGTGCCACGGCGGAAAGCGTAAGAAATACCGTAGCGGTAATCAAAAGTACCTTTTTCATATTGTCATACATTAAAATTGTTGTCCTATCACAAAGTGGAACTGGCTTCTCTTGCTTGAGTCGGTCGTGTCGAATCCGTATCCCCAGTCGACTCCGAGCAGACCGACCATCGGAAGGAAGATGCGGACACCCGCTCCGGCGCTGCGTTTGATCTGGAAAGGATTGAACCTTCTGATATCCGACCAGGCATTGCCGCCTTCGAAGAATCCCAGCACATAGATGGTGGATGTCGGCTGGAGTATCACAGGATAGCGCAGCTCGACGGTAAACTTGTCATATACATTGCCGGCGTAAGCATAGCCGGTGGAATTGTAGGTGGACGGCTCATACGGGGTCAGGGAATAGTTCTCGTAGCCGCGGAGCGCGATGACTTCCGAACCGTAGGTGTTGTAGCCGGACATACCGTCGCCTCCGAGCAGGAAGCCCTCGAAAGGAGAATAGCCCCAGTTCCTGTTGTAGTATCCGAGATATCCGAACTGAGCCCTTGTCATCAGCACCAGGTCGCCCGCAATCTTGGTGTAGGTCGCACCGGACATCTTCCACTTGTGGTACTCTATCCACTTGTAGCGGTTCTTGGACGACCAGTTGTCGTAGTTGACGTCCTTGTAGCTGCCCACGCTGAAGCGGTTGCCGTCGCTGTCATAGTCATATTTCCTGAAGAGGGAGAACGGCGGGGTGAGCTGCAGCGAGAAGGAGAAATCCGAACCCGTACGCGGATATATCTGCTGGTCGGTGGAGTTTCTGACGAGGCTGAGGGAATAGTTGACATTGTTGGCGATGCCGTCATCGAAGATGAAGTATCCCGAATACCAGTTGGTCAGCCTGTAGGACTGCCAGTTGAGTCCGTTGTAAAGCACGAAATAGCTGTCAGGCCACTTGAGACGGGTACCGATGGAAGCGGAGAATCCGAATACCTCCATCTGACGGTCGTGGCTCAGGAAGTTGAGAGCGAGATAGGAGTTGGTCTGACGGGTATAATACGCGGCGAGATTGAGGGAGGTCGGCTTCTTGCCGAAGAGCCACGGCTCGGTGAAGTTGGCCGAGAGGGCGGTGTAATAGGTGCCGTTGGTCTGGAAGCGGAACGCCAGATTCTGCGCATCCCCGAGAGGCACCGGTCTCCATGCGCCCTTGTCCAGAAGCCGGCGGGTGGAGAAGTTGTTGAAGCTGACTCCGACTGTGGCGACGAAGGTTCTGCCTCCCCAGCCTCCTGACAGCTCAAGCTGGGAGGACGGCTTCTCGGTCACATTGTAGGTGATGTCCACAGTGTTGTCCAGCGCGTTCGGGACTATTGAATATCCCTTGGTAGGGTCCATTATCGCCTCGGCGTCGAACTGTCCGAGGGAGGCTATTTCACGGATGGAGCGCTCGAAGTCGGACTGGCTGAAGAGATATCCCGGACGGGTGAAGAGCTGGCGGCGGACCACCTTCTCGTTGGTCAGGTCGTTGCCGTTGATGACTATGTTATTGAGCGTGGCCTGCTTTCCTTCCGAGATGCGCATCTCCACGTCAACGGAGTCATTCTGTATGTTGGTCTCCACCGGATTAATCTGGAAGAAGAGGTAGCCGTTGTCGCGATAGAGCTTGGAGACGTCGTAGTCAGACTGCTTGCCGCCGCCGTAGAGGCGCTTCTCCATCGTCACCCGGTCATAGACGTCGCCCTTGTTGATGGCGAGCACCTGGTTGAGCGCGTCGGAGGAATAGACCGAATTGCCAGTCCAGCTGATGTCGCGGAAATAGTACCTGTCGCCCTCGTCGAACACGAGGTCTATCGCAAGCCTGTTCGGAGCCACATAATAGACGGAGTCGCGCACAAGCCTCGCGTCACGGTATCCGGCCTCGTTGAAGGCGGAGATTACGTTCTTCTTGTCGCTGATATATTCCTTTTCGTTGAACTTCTTGCTGTTGAAGAAATTGTAGAACTTGTTGGACTTGGTCTTCTTCATCGAGCGGGCGAGCTTGTAGTCCTTCACGTGCGCGTTGCCGATGAAATTGATGTCCCTCACCTTTATCTTCTGCCCCTTGTCCACCGCGAAATTGACGCGTATGGCGTTGCGTATCACGCTGTCCCTGCTCACCTCGGCCTTGACCTCGCAGAGCAGGAAACCCTTCTCGGCGAAATACCGCCTGATGATGTCGGAGGTGGTCTTCTCCACATATTCGGAGAACTCGCCTCCGCGCCTGAGGTTGACCCGTTCCTGTATGTCCTTCCTCTCCCCGGACTTCACTCCGGAAAAAGTCCAGCTCGACACCCTCGGACGCTCCTTGACCCTGATGGTGAAGAAGGCGGAATCCCTCCCGGCGCTGAGGCTGTCTATCGTGATGGCGACATCCTCGAAATACCTCTGGAGCCACAGGCGCTTCACTATGTTCGAGATGTCTTCGCCCGGCACGGTCACCTCCATCCCCTTCTGCAGTCCGGTATGCGAGATTATCTGCTGGTCTCGGTAATAGGTGTTGCCCTCAACGCTTATGCCTCCCACCTTGTATGTACGGGGGTGATTATAATCCACTTCCACCCCGGATTCCTGCGCGGAAGCGAGTGCCGTCACGAGAGCGAGGGTCAAAGCGGTAAGTGTCCGTCCTATCTTCATCTTCAATAATAATTCGCAAATATAGTCCAATTATTTGACTTTTCCGAACCGCCTTTCACGCGAGGCATACTCTTCCAGCGCGGAGAGAAACTCCTCCCTCCGGAAGTCCGGCCAGAGAGTGTCGGTGAACACGAATTCGGTGTAGGCCGTCTGCCAGAGCAGATAATTGCTTATTCTCTTCTCTCCGGAAGTGCGGATCAGCAGATCCGGGTCCGGGATGTCTCCGGTCACCAGGTAGCGGCTGAAATCCTCCGCCTCCGCACGGCGACCGGGGTGTTCAATCAAATCGTGTGCCAGCCTCCGTGCAGCCTGCAGGATGTCCCACCTGCCGCTGTAGCTGAGGAAAAGTATCATAGTCATCGCACTCCCGCCCGACGTGGCGTCCATTATCCCGTCGATGCTGGAGTTGAGCGTATCGGAGAGCCTTGCGCGGTTGCCCAGCACGACGAAACGGATTCCGTGCTTGAGAAATGTCGGGAGTTCGCGTTCCATAGCCGTCCCCATCAGTTCCATCAGGGAATTGACCTCATCGGAGGGGCGCTCCCAGTTCTCCTCCGAAAAGGCGAAGAACGAGATGTACTTTATCCCCAGTTCCACCGAGGTCTCCATCACGGCCCTTACGCTCTCCACCCCTTCGTAATGCCCGAAAACCCTTTCCTTGCCGCGCTGTCGCGCCCACCTTCCGTTGCCGTCCATTATCAGCGAGACGTGCTCCGGCAGTCTTTCTCTTGAAATCATAGCTTCTCTATAGTGTTTCACTTCCGTTGCGCACGTCCTCCCCCCACAGCAGCCGGCCGCGCAGCGCATTGATGAAGTCGGACCGTCCGAGACAGAGCCGCTTGAGACGCTGCGGCGCGGCGCACACCCCGATGCGGGTGCCGGCGCTGATGCGGCAGTTGCAGTTGTCCACGGTGAACACCGCGCTCTCGTCGCGCGAACGCAGTGAGATGGCAATCCGCGAGCTGCGCGGCACCACGAGCGGTCTCACGTTGAGATTGTGCGGGGAAATGGGGGCGACGACGAACACCCCGGCATCAGGCGTGCAGACCGGCCCGCCTACGCTCAGGGAATATGCCGTGGACCCGGTGCTGGTGGCCACCAGAAGCCCGTCGGCCCACCAGGTCGGCAGCTTCTCCCCGTTTATCTCCACATCGACTCCGAGCATAGACGCGCTCACTCTCGACACGCTGGTCTCGTTGAGAGCCAGAGTCCTGAATCCTTCGGGAAGGGCGGTGTCGGCGCTGACCTGCAGCAGATCCCGCTCCTCTATCCGGAACTCTCCGGCGGAGAGGGCGTCCACAAGCTCCTCCGGCCTGCATTCCGAGAGAAATCCGAGCCTTCCGAAATTGACTCCCAGCACGGGAAGCCCCCCGGCCACGGCAATCCCGGCGGCCGAGAGGAAAGTGCCGTCCCCTCCGAGGCTCAGCAGAGCGTCAGTGGAAGGCCGCAGAGCGTCCGGAGACGATACCGGATATGCTTCAAATCCGGCCTTCTCCAGACCGGAGAGCATCCCCTTCACGCGGGAATCCTCCCCCAGCCCCTGCTTCTCCATATAGTATGCAAGCCTCATAACGAGGGCCAAATTTAGCACAATTCTTATAATTATTGTTACATTTGCGCCAAATCAGGTGAAATGGCAAGACTCAGCGTAAACATCAACAAGATTGCCCTGCTGCGCAATGCGCGCGGCGGCAATATGCCCGACGTGCTGCGCGCGGCGCTCGACTGCGAGAGCTTCGGGGCGGAGGGGATTACGGTCCATCCGCGTCCGGACGAGAGGCACATACGCTATTCCGACGTCAGGCTCCTGCGCCCTGCGGTGAAGACGGAGTTCAACATAGAAGGCAATCCCACGGGGAGCTTCAGCGCGCTGGTCTGCGAGGTGGTTCCGGACCAGGTGACGCTCGTCCCGGACGCTCCGGACGCTCTGACCTCCAATGCCGGCTGGGACACTGTACGCAATTTCGCCTTTCTCTCGCGTGTCTGCGCCTCGTTCCGTTCGAGGGGCATACGCACGTCGATATTCATAGACCCCGACCCCGCGATGGCCCAAGGGGCGAAAAGATGCGGCGCCGACAGGGTGGAACTCTACACGGCGGGCTACGCCGCGGGATATGCCGCCGACAGGAGCAAGGCCATAGAGCCGTACCTCAGGACCGCCGAAACGGCACGCGAACTCGGGCTTGGACTCAACGCGGGACACGACCTCTCGCTGGAGAATCTCTCATATTTCATCCGCACGATACCCTGGACGGACGAGGTCAGCATAGGCCACGCGCTGATATGCGACGCCCTATATATGGGGCTTGAGACCACGATAGGCCGATATCTCGAAGCCGCCTCCGGGCTGTAATCCGGATTTTTTGACTACATTTGCACTTTCCGAAAAAATTAAAACCGGTAAAATACAACTAAAATGAAGAAGTTACCCCTTATTCTCCTCTCTATGGCCGCTGTGGCGGCCTTCACGGCCTGCACGGCAAACAACGGTTCCGCCGAGGGCGGCAAGGCCGCAGAGGATTCCCGGACGGCGGCACAGGCCGGAGCGATCGTATATTTCAATATGGACCGCGTGCTGAGCGAATATGATATGGCCAACGACCTGCGCAGCGTGGTGGAGACCAAGGTCAACAGCATCAACCAGGAAGTGACCCGCCGAGGCAACAAGCTGGAGAAGGACATCAAGGCGTTCCAGGACAAAATCAACAAGGGCCTGATGACCCAGTCCGTGGCCGAGACCCAGAACCAGAAGCTTGTCCAGCAGCAGAACAGCTTCCAGAGCTACGCCGCCCAGAAGCAGCAGGAGATCGCCGAGGAGCAGCAGGTGATGATGAACC